>JAFGKZ010000069.1 GCA_016928315.1 Calditrichaceae bacterium | reverse complement strand
CTCAATAAAGCTGCAAATAATGATATACTATTAAGTAATAATAAAAATAAAAATAAAATTATTGGATTCCAGTTTATCTTAGCGAGACGTTCCAGTTTGTTAGAAATCCATAGCGGATAGGTTGTAAGCCATTTTATGTTTTTAAAATAAGCGGTCGGCGCAAAAGCGTATCCAACAAAGAAAACAAGGATACTTATAAAAAACACCTGCAAATTAATTAAATCAAGATTAGATTCAACATATTCAATCATAAACTATTTTGTGATTTCCTGATACGATTTAACACCCAAAAGACTCTTGGAGTATTTAACACTATTAATAATAGATTCTTCAACACATTTAACAACCATACTGCTGATCAGGTCAATATTCAATTCTATCTCCGGTATTGCAATTACGAACGCGACATCTCCATCAAAGCTGGTGTGGGATGGATCAATCCGGCGCGCAATACCATAATGGGCATGCTCGGCTAAAAAGTATGCCTGTTGTTTGCTGATTTTAGTGTTGATCATAACAACACTTAAAACCGTATTGGCGGACATACCCAGCTGGGATACCTGCCATCGCGACAAGGAATCGTTCCGGGCGAAAAAAACGCCATCCGGATTCACTGCGCCTGCCATAATCTTGCCATCGTATCCAATTATATCTCCCACGGCATTAACAACAGTTAACACAGACACACTTACCCCATCCCTTTTTAGGGAAGAAATTCCTATGCCTGCTTTCATGGCGGAGTCCATACCCATCCATTTGCCAACCGTTGCACCTGTACCTGCGCCGATACTGCCCATGTTGTCATTATTTAATTTTGCCTGCTTAAATGCCTGTACTGCATTGTTATGAGTCGGATAGGCTTTGGGATAACCAATATTTTTATCAAAAATAACGGCAGCAGGAACAATCGGCACAACGCCGTACTTTGTTTCGTAACCAGTATTTTGTTTTGCCAGTTCTTCCATTACCCCATGAGCGCAGCCTAAACCAAAGGCGCTGCCCCCGGTCAATACCAGCGCATCAATGCGGCTGACTTTTTTATCCGGAGCCAATAAGGCCAATTCCCGTGTGCCGGGTGAAGCCCCGCGCACACAGGCTGAAGCCATATTATTTGATGGCGGTACAATTACCGTACAACCAGTTCCGGCTGATCGATCGGTGTAATGACCTATTTTAAATTTTTCAATCATAATTATATATTGATAAATAATGTTTTTAATAATATTTAGAACCCTTTAATAAATATTCAAATTATTCTGCTCAAAAACAAATATAAACACTGTTAAAATTAAAAGAATAGTGATTGATAAATATTTCTGACAAAGTTATATTCCTTTGAGGATTTTGCAGATGAAAAAAATTTTAGTGGTCGATGATGAGCCCTCTATCCGTGAGTTGATGCATGATTATTTGAGCATGCAGGGTTTTGAAGTGATTGAAGCGGTGGATGGCCTGGATGGTTTCAATAAATTTATGCAGCATAATCCGGAAGCGGCCATTCTGGATGTAGAAATGCCGGGAATGAACGGGCAGGATTTAACAAATAAAATTCTTGCTATCAATAGAAATTTTCCTGTAATAATTATATCAGCATTTTTATATAAATACTCCCGGAGAAATTTTATCGAATCCGGCGTCCGGGCTGTTCTGGAAAAACCTGTCGATCTCAGACTTATCAAACAAAATCTGCAAGCAATATTTGGTACACGAAATTAATTTATAATCATCTTATTCTAAGCAATCTTAGTCATTGCAAGGAGAAATAATGAGCCGTTTAGATCGTTTTCTGTCTCCAGCCTCCGTCTGCATTGTTGGAGCTTCCCGAAAAGAAAATTCACTGGGTAAAGCCATGCTTAACATTATGCAGCAAATGGATTATCGGGGTAAAATATATCCGGTTAATCCGAATGCAGATGTTATAAATGATTTACAAGTATATCCATCAATAAACGCTCTGCCAGAAATACCAGATTTAGCGATTGTACTTTTACCATTTCAAATGGTCGCCGATGCGCTTGAACAGCTTGGTAAATTTGGGATTAAAAATGTGGTCATTATCAGCGCTGGCTTTAGAGAAATTGGCGGCGAAGGTATTGAGCGTGAGAAAGAATTGATCAAGATAAAAGAAAAATACCATCTCAATTTACTGGGTCCCAATTGTATGGGCTTTTTTAACACAGCTCCGGGTACTTCATTTAATGGCACCTTTTCACCAACTGTGCCCAATCCTGGCAATATTGCTTTCATTTCACAAAGCGGTGCGCTGGGCGTTGGTATTATGGAACTGGCGGTCGATACAGATTTGGGATTCTCGCTATTTGTAAGCACGGGTAATAAATCGGATATTAACGATAATGATATTTTAGAATACCTTTACACCGATCCAAATACACATGTTATTGCCATGTATCTGGAGAGCATCGACCAGCCGGAAATATTCAGAAATATCTGCCGCAAAATTACAGCGGTTAAACCGATTTTAGCAGTAAAAGCCGGACGGACCGAAAGCGGGCTGCGTGCCGCTTCTTCGCATACCGGTGCATTAGCCAATCCCGAATACATTGTAGATGGATTCCTAAAACAATGTGGCATTATTCGTAAAAATAACATGAAAGAATTGTTTGACTCGGCACGTGTTCTGACCTATCAGGATTTACCAAAGAGTTCACATATTGCCGTTGTTACCAATGCCGGCGGGCCTTCAACCATTGCCAGTGATGCCATTGAGAAAGCCGGATTGGAGCTTGCCAGACTTAGCAAACGGACCAGTAGAAAACTGAAAAAAATATTACCGGTAGAAGCTTCCGTTGAGAATCCGGTAGATATGATTGCCAGCGCCGATCATAATACATATCATGACGCACTTGAAATAATTATCGAAGACGATGCTGTTGACGCGGTTTTACTTATTATTGTAAGACCTCCGGTAAATACAACACCGCGAAAAATTGCCCAAACAATTGAAGCGCTCATTTATAACTGTGCCAAACCAATTATTGCTATTGTTATGTCCCGTAATGATAACGAATCCGGCTTGAAGGATTTTAAGCGGTTGAATATTCCTGTATTTAAATATCCCGATGATGCGGTAAGGGCTATGGCTACATTATGGGAGTATCAAAAAATTCAGCAGCGTTTCCGGCGATCCGAGACCATCGTCAGCACGCGCAAGATGGGTCAGACGCTTATTTCCGGCAGGGGAGCTGAAAATAATCAGGTACCGCTGAAAAATTTAATAGAACTGCTGGAATCCTATGATATAAAATGTGCCCCAAATATAATATCAGCAGCTGAAGAAAACATATGCCGTTTTCAAAAATCAGCGCATGATTCAATTGTTCTCAAAATTGCCAATGAACAGATTATCCATAAAACAGAAACGGGGTTATTAAAATTAAACATCAACACAAAAGATGAATTGCTATCCGCAATGGATGAATTAAAAACAAAAGCAAATCCATTTTTACCTGCTGATGTTAAGCCGTTATTTCTGGCACAGCAACAGGTAAAAGGCGGTGTGGAACTGGTTTTAGGCGGCAAACGTGATTCCCAATTTGGTCCGGTAATTATGGTTGGAATTGGCGGAATATTTGTAGAAGTGTTAAAAGACGTCTCATTCAAAATTGCGCCGGTTAATGCTTACGAGGCAAAAGAAATGTTATCGGAACTGCGTTCCCAGGCCTTATTAAACGGATTCCGCGGACAGCCGCCTGTTGATCGTGATGCATTCGGTTATACCATTCAGCAATTTAGTTTACTATTAGCTGAGCACCCTGAAATTGTGGAAATCGATTTGAATCCCTTAATTTGGGCAGAAAGTCAGAACAAGGCGATTGCAGTGGATATTAGAGCAAAGGTAAAGTAACTACATATAAAATTATTTTATATCTAATATTTTTCATATTAAAGTTTTTAAATATTTGCATCCTTTGTTACATTTACCATGCGGGAATATTAATTATAGGTTTTGCATCTAAAACATGGAAATGAATTAAATTATAGTTATGATTATCAGATTTTTATTAGTCGCCATTCTTTTTTTGCCAGCAGGGGCACAACAGCAGGAAAATTATCTTTGGCCAACTAATGCCAGCAATCATCTGACCTCCAGTTTTTGTGAATACCGGCCCGGTCATTATCATTCTGCCATTGATATCAAAACATGGAACAAAGAGGGTTATCCAATATATGCAATCAGCGATGCATCGATATATAGAATCCGAGTTTCTCCCTTTGGTTATGGAAAAGTAATTTATCTGTTGCTGGATGACGGCAATTATGCCGTTTATGCGCATCTGCAAAAATTCAGTGAAGAACTTCAGAAAAAAGTCCGTAATGTTCAAATAGCCAACAAACGCTATACGCTCAATTGGATGCCGGACAGCATGCGCGTCAATAAAGGTGAAATTATCGGATATACCGGACAAACCGGAATTGGCAGTCCACATCTGCATTTTGAAATCCGCGATCCCAATGAGCGTCCTATGAATCCTTTACTTTTCTATGACCGGGTAAAGGATACTAAGGCGCCTGTATTAAAGGCGTTACTGGTAATACCAATGAGGCCAGAAAGCCGGATTAATGGTTCAGCCAAAGAACAGGTATTTCCACTGATCTATTCAAACAATAATACTTACCTTCTCAGTCAATCCATTGAAACGAGAGGACCGGTGGGTTTTGCCATCACCGGATATGATCAGGCCGATGGCGTACATAACAAATTTGCCTTTTATAAAACCATTTTAAAGATTAATGATCAACCCGTTTTTCACCAGCAATATGATGTATTTGATTTTGCCATAACAAATCAGATAGATATTGAAATATTTTACCCGCAAAAAGCAAAGCATGACGAAGTATATCATAAATTATATATTGAGCCGTATAATCAATTACCATTTTATGATCGTAGTCTTGGTAATGGTATAATTACACAAAATGATTCGGTTAATAATTTTAAAATTGAAGTGAGTGATTTTACCGGAAACACAAGTAAAGTAATAGGGAAAATTGCAACAGAAAAGATCAATCCATTCAAAATGCAAATAATAAATCATGAAGAGCAATCCTTATTTTTATATTTACATACCCCATATAATCTGAAAGGATTGGATTTTTTCAGCAGTATTGATAATCAAAATTGGCAAGCTGTAAACCAATTTGAAATACTTAAACGTAACCTTATGCCTGGATATCAGCAATTTATAATCAAACTATTATTAGTGGATTCTCTTCAATATTTTGTAAAAACAAAAATTATTACAGGAAATGATGAATTATTATTATTTGCAGCGATTAATGAGTCTATCCAATCGCAAAAAGTAGATTTAGAGATTAGTAATTTAGGTGAGTCTGTTCTACTTGATTTTAATCCGGTTCAACTTCAGTCTGGTCTCAAGCTCACTCTGAATAACAAATTGCAGACCTACACGGTTATCCCGGAAATTATACATAACCATTTTGAATACGTCGTACCGGGTCATCTTTTCACTAAGTACCCATTAAAAATAACCTTAACAAATAATCAGACTGTTTTTATAGACACCCTATTAAATGTTAAAAAAATCATACCGGATACCTATCAAACAATCGGATTTCTCAACGACTCTGTACAAATTATCAGCCGTCCGCAGAGCGTTTACGATACATTACTTTTTGAGGTGAAGAAAATTGAATTGGAAAATTTTGAATGCAGCATTCCTGTTTTAACTCCCTTTTTTCATTTTAATTCAGCCTATCAGGCGCTTAAAGGCGGCGTGGAAATGGCAGTAAAACTGGATTCTATCCGGTGTAATCCGAAACAGATGGGCCTGTATACGATCAATCGAAAAGGTAAACTGGAGTGGATTGAGAGCAGAATAGATACGAGCGAAAATACAATCACGGGAAAACTGGAGGCGTTCGGATTATACTTTGTTGCTGCTGATACCATGAAGCCTGAACTTAAAATATTAAATCTGAATCACAACCAGGTACTTAAATCTCTTGACGAGATAAAATTCACAGCCAAAGATGAGCAGTCCGGTATCGGAAAAGATGTAAATATTAGTATCTCAATTAACAATCAATTTGTGTTGCCGGAGTGGGATCCCGAGCGTGATCTTGTTACAGGGCATCCGCATTGGAAAATTGAATCAGGTATGCATGAAATTGTTGTTGAAATTCAGGATTTGGCCGGTAATCATAGCATTCAAAAATTAAGGGTTACAGTAGAATAATAAGATGATACCGATTGCAGATGAAAATAAAAAAGGATATTTCCCATTTATTAACTATCTGTTTTTAGCTTCAAATATTTTTGTGTTCTTCTATTTTTATCCGGCTACGGAATCCGCTGCAACAAAACTATATAATCAATTAGGATTAATCCCAAACCAACTTATGCAGTATCCTTTATATTTAAAAGGATATATAACCATTTTCACATCCATGTTTTTGCATGGCGGATTGATGCATCTGGCCGGCAACATGCTTTATTTGTGGATTTTCGGAGACAACATCGAATATGCTCTGGGACATTTCCGTTATTTTATTTTTTACTTCGTTGTAGGGATTGGAGCGGCTGCAGGTCAAATAATAATCGAACCAACTTCGATGGTACCCATGGTAGGAGCCAGCGGAGCTATATCCGGAATACTCGGCGCTTATCTTATAAAATTTCCCCGAAACAGGGTATCTATTTTATTTTTTTTTATAATAATAATTAAAATCATAAAAGTACCTGCAATAATTGTACTTACCATGTGGTTTGGTTTTCAGGTTTATAATGGATATTTCCACATAAATCAGGGTATTTCCGGCGGCGTTGCCTGGTTTGCTCATATAGGCGGATTCGTTTCCGGATTTGTGCTGGTTAAATTTTTTGAAGCTTTTCCAAAAACGAAATAGCTAAGTTTTTTATCAATAATGACGATAGAAACATATACTCTCAAATTTTGAAAACTGATTCATGTTAATTAAGAAGGATATAGATTGTGCCGCAGAAAGCGTTCTCCATACTCATCGCTGATGATGATATCATCACACAAAAGATGATACAGAAAATGTTTACCCGTAAGGGATATCAGGTCTTATCAGTGGGTGATGGAGCGGAAGCATGGAATATGCTGCAAAAACGTTATTTTCCTATCGTTATTACAGATTGGCACATGCCCAAAATGAGCGGTATCGAACTTTGTCAGAAAATAAGAGAGACTACCTTTCCCGGTTATGTGTTTACTATTCTTCTCACCTCAAGGGACTCCAAAGCTGATATTATTGAAGGACTGGAAGCCGGGGCAGATGATTATCTCACCAAACCTTTGGATTATCATGAATTAACCGCCCGCTTAAAAGCCGCAGAGCGTATTTTAACCCTGGAAAGATCTTTAAAAGAGTCGAATGATTCGCTGAAAAAAGCCCTTGAGGAGATTAAGGTATTATCCATTACTGATCCACTTACCGGTGCTTTCAATCGGAGATATATGCTGGAATACATGGAAATTGAATTAAAACGGTCAAAAAGATATAACCATAGCTTTTCCTTTATAATGTGCGATCTGGATCATTTTAAATCCATCAACGATACCTACGGACATGATGCCGGTGATCAGGTGCTGATTGAATTTGTAAAAAGTCTTAAAGAAGTTATTCGCAATGAACTTGATCTGGTTTTTCGGTATGGTGGTGAAGAATTTGCGGTAGTATTACCAGTTACAAAAATCGCTGAAGCAAAAATTCTGGCTGAACGATTACGTTCACATATCGAGAAGAAAAAAATTACACTCAAAAAGAATATGATTCAGGTAACTGCCAGTTTTGGAATTTATGGCTATGAACCGGGAATGAGCCGGGATATAACCATTAAAACCATAATTAATGCGGCTGATACTTTTATGTATCGGGCCAAATCAAGAGGTCGAAACCGCGTTGAAGGCGAACGGGACATTTAATGTAGAGCTGTTTGCAGCGGCAGTTAGCATTTTGCAAATGCAGTTAAAATAAATTTTAAAAAATTATTCAAATAACAGGTTTTATTTAACCACATCTCTATTACGAGATAATACCATAACCATAGACTTTAAAGCTGCTAACTGCCTACTGATAACTGCAACTTTATTTCTTACTCGGTCCTATCATCTTTTCCGGTTTAACCCATTCATCAAACTGCTGCTCGCTGACAAATCCAAGTTCCAGTGCAGCCGTCTTTAGAGTTTTACCATCCCGCCAGGCTTTAAGAGCGATCTGCGCAGCTTTATCATAGCCGATATGCTTGTTTAAAGAAGTAACCAGCATCAGGGAATTGCTTAAATGTAGATTGATATTTTTCAGATTTGCTTCTATTCCCGTCACACATTTTTCCCGAAAAGAATTACAGGCATCTGCCAGAATATTAATCGATTGAATCATATTATAGATGATCACCGGTTTAAATACATTTAATTCAAAATTGCCCATTGATCCGGCCATGCCAATGGTTAAATCATTACCGAATACCTGACAGGCAACCATGGTAACCATTTCGCTCTGGGTCGGATTCACTTTACCCGGCATAATAGAACTACCCGGTTCATTGGCAGGCAAATTAAGTTCACCCAAACCGCTGCGCGGTCCGCTGCCAAGCCAGCGAATATCATTGGCAATCTTCATTAAAGCCACCGCCAATGTTTTTAAATTTCCGGACATTTGTACGATGGCATCATGTGCCGCTAATCCGGCAAATTTATTCCGGCTTAACTTAAACGTATGACCGGTAATTTGATTAATTTCCTCAATCATCATTTTATCATAACCTTCAATCGTATTAAGTCCGGTACCTACCGCCGTCCCTCCAATCGGCAATTCCTGAAGATGATCCAAACTGGCTTCAATCGCTTCTTTTGCCTGCTGCAATTGCATTGTATATCCGGAAAACTCCTGGCCAAGGGTCAACGGCGTAGCATCCTGCAAATGGGTGCGGCCAATTTTAACAATTTCGGCAAAGATGCCGGATTTATCGACGAAGGTCTGTTTTAATTTTTCTAACTGAGGTAATAGTCTTTCTTTAATCGCTATT
>JAFGKZ010000068.1 GCA_016928315.1 Calditrichaceae bacterium | reverse complement strand
CTATTTTAAAAGATTTGGATTTACTCAAAGAAGCCTGCAAACTGCCTTCCGCTATTGTAGATTCGGTTACGTTCAGCAGTCCGGACCACCTGGATGTCAATATAAAGTTTTTTCAGGAAGAGGGCAGGGAATTACCTTCGGGACTGGTTATGCGCAGAGAAGTTTTTGATAGTTTTCTGTTCAGTAAAGTTAAAGAAACGGGTCAGGATATCATTGAAAATTTTATGGTCAGTGAATTAATTGTTGAAAACAATCAGGTCTGCGGGGTAAGGGGAAACGATTTTCAGAATAAAGAACATGCATTCAGGGGAAAAATTGTTATCGGTGCAGATGGTTTTAAATCCATCGTTGCACGAAAAACCGGAATATATAATCATGATCCGGAGCATTGGGTCGTCGCTTTGCGGCAGTATTATAAAGGTGTAAAAGGATTAACCAGGCAGATCGAGCTGCACTATGTTGATGATGTTCAACCGGGATATTTATGGATATTTCCACTGGATGATGGTAAAGCCAATGTCGGTATCGGTATGCACCACAAGTCACTTAAGAAACGAAACATAGATCTTAAAAAAGCGCTAAAAAATGCCCTTAATAGTACATATTTTCAGGAACGTTTTGCAGATGCTGCGCCACTGGAAGAACCGCGTGGCTGGAACTTACCCGTTGGTAGCCTGCACAGGAAATGTTTTGGAAATGGTTTCATGTTATTAGGCGATGCCGCCGGATTGATTGATCCCTTTACCGGAGAGGGGATTGGGAATGCTTTGTACTCAGCGCGGATTGCCATAGATACTGCAAAAATGGCTTTGGAAGCTAATGACTTTAGTGAAGGTTTTTTGATGCAGTATGATAAAAAATTGTGGTCTGAAATCGGTGATGAATTGAAAGTGAGCAGCAAACTGCAACAAATTGGCAGGAATCGTTTTTTACTGAATTTTGTCATTAATAAAGCATCACGCAGCCAAAAAGTAAAAGAGCTTATCAGTGGGATGATGGCTAATCAGATTCCTAAAACAAAGCTGGCAAATCCTTTATTTTATCTTAAATTATTGTTCAGCTAAAATTATAAATTTAATGAAAGGAATAAGAAGTGAAATACATATTTGTATTGCTTGGAACAGCCATATTGCTCTTAAGTTGTAATGTTAGAAAAGAAGGTGATATTATGAAACAATCCTTGCAGGAAAAGATAAACCAATTTGCTAATACTGAAATAAAATATGATGAAAGCTTGCTGAATAACCGGCAGAAGATTGTAGTAGAAAAATTGTATGAGGCTGCAAAAATTATGGATGAGATTTTTCTTGACCAGGTTTATGCAAAAAATATTGAAATAAAAAATGAATTGGAAAAAAAAGATACCAATGAATCCAGGCTTGTTTTGAATTATTTCAACATCATGTTTGGGCCATTCGATCGGCTTGATGATGATAAACCATTTTACGGTCAGACTGAAAAACCAGCCGGTGCAAATTTTTATCCGGAAGATATGACCAAAGAGGAATTTTTAAACTGGGTAAAAGACCATCCGGAAGATGAGAAAGCTTTTACCTCTGAATTTACCATGATACGGCGTGACGGCGACAAACTGATTGCAATTCCGTATTCAGAATATTATGCAGAACCGCTTAAACGCGCCGCGGCGCTGCTGAATGAAGCGGCCGAATATACTGATAATCTCACGTTAAAAAAGTATTTGCTTACCAGGGCTGCCGCATTTTTAAGCAACAATTATTATGAAAGCGACATGGCCTGGATGGACCTAAAAGATCATACCATCGAAATAGTCATAGGACCCTATGAGGTGTACGAAGATGAATTATTTAATTATAAAGCTGCGTTTGAATGTTTTCTGACTATTAAAGATCCGCTTGAATCAAAAAAACTGGATGTATTTGCCCAATTCTTGGATGATATCGAACGCAATCTGCCGAATGCGGAAGAAGACAAAAATTTTAACCGCGGTTCAGAATCACCGATGATGGTTGTCCAGGAAATCTTTTCAGCCGGTGATACCAAGGCAGGTGTTCAAACTCTGGCCTTTAATCTGCCGAATGATGAGCGGGTAAGGGAAGCCAAGGGTTCCAAAAAGGTAATGCTGAAAAATATGCATGAAGCTAAATTTGAAAAACAGCTCATTCCTATTGCAAAAATAGTTTTAAATGAAACAGATTTTGCTAATGTTACATTCGATGCTTTTTTTAATCATACATTGATGCATGAAATGTCTCATGGCGTTGGTCCTGGTAAAATTACTATTGATGGCCGTGAGACCGAAGTAAAAAAGGAATTGAAAGAAACTTACTCCAAGATTGAGGAATGCAAGGCAGATGTGTTAGGTATGTACAATAACGTCTTTATGATTGAAAAAAGTGTTTATCCGAAAGAATTTGAGAAAACGCTCTGGCCTACTTTTCTGGCCGGTATATTTCGTTCTATCCGGTTTGGCATTAGCGAAGCGCACGGGGCAGGTAATGCAATCATTTTTAACTATTTACTTGAAAACGGGGCTTACGCTTATGACGCATCTACGCAAAAATTGAGCGTTAATGAGGATAAAATCTACTCAATAGTAAAAGATCTTGCTAATAAGATATTAGTTATTCAGGCCAGCGGTGATTATGAAGGCGCCAAAGCGCTTATCGAGCAATATGCTGTGGAAACAGAACCGATGAGAGCGCTTGTTAAGAAATTAAATACTATTCCGGT
Source organism: Calditrichaceae bacterium (assembly GCA_016928315.1). Taxonomy (GTDB): domain Bacteria; phylum Calditrichota; class Calditrichia; order Calditrichales; family Calditrichaceae; genus JAFGKZ01. Next base: position 7,287 of record JAFGKZ010000068.1, on the reverse strand, counting down.
TGATATCCGCCCGATATTTCAAATTGAGCAAACTTTAGGTTTATAAGAATCTCATAATAAAATTATCCTTTTCTTATGCCGGATATATAAAAAGTGTATTACATTGATAATAGCGGCAATAACAATCCATGGTTTAACCTGGCGTTGGAAGAATATGCGGTAAGACATCTGGATCGGAATAATGATTATTTATTGCTGTATATTAATGAACCCAGTATAATAATCGGTAAACATCAAAATGTTATCGAAGAAGTAAATCAGATTAAAGCCGGAGAACTGGGAATTCCGGTTATAAGAAGAATATCCGGAGGAGGAACGGTATATCACGATTTAGGTAATTTGAATATCAGTGTTATAACAAATCAGACACTTAAAAATTTTAATAAATACCTGAAATTCTTAAAACCGGTGATTGAGGTTTTGAGGGATTTGGGTTTGGAAGCTTCACTGAATGCGCGCAATAATATTTTGATAAATAATAAAAAAATTTCCGGGAATGCTCAGTTTACCAGCAGGCAGCGGCTGCTTAGCCACGGAACGCTTCTTGTAAACAGCGATTTAACTATGATTGGTACATTAATTAAACCTGAAAATAAGCAAGCGTATCATTCCAAAAGTACGAAATCAATACGGAGTCAAATTACAAACATTTGTCATCAATTAGGCAAACAGATTAGCGCTGAAGATATAAAACAAAAAATACTTAAAAAGATATCGGATAGTAATCCTGCGCATTATAAGCTTACTAAAACCAGCCAGTTGGAAATAGAAAAACTTGCTGAAAATAAATATAAGTCATGGCAATGGAATTATGGATTATCACCGGAATGTCAGATTAAAAAGACATGCAAATCAGTCATTGGTTTGATAAAACTTGAAATGCAGATAGCCGGGGGCATAATACAATCATTATCTATTGAAAACCAAAACCTGAATGTGAAACAGCAGGAAGCGATCTGCGGGCATTTTATAAATAAGAGTCTTGATTATGCAACATTAAAGATGCTTGAGCAGAAGATGGCAATGGATAAATCATTGATTGAAATAAACAGATTGCCATGGATTGAAATATTTTTAAATTAAAAGAATGGTCAGCATGAAAGAAATTGCAATAGTAACAGGTGGGGGAACCGGCATTGGTAAAGCCCTGGCGATTGAGTTGGCAGAAAAACATAATATGGATGTATTAATTGTAGGCAGAAGACCTGAACCGTTGAAGGAAACCGCTGGCCTTAAAGCTGATAAAATAACGTATTGTCAAGCAGATGTTGGCACTGAATTGGGCCGAATAAATGTAGTCGATAGAATTAACGCTAATCTACGGGTAAAATTATTAGTGCATAATGCCGCATTACTTAAACCCGTTACGTCCATAACTAATATAAAACCGGATGAATGGCGCAATCATATGGCCATTAATGTTGAAGCGCCTTTATTTTTATCACAGGCTTTATTGGACAAAATGAATAATTCGCGGATTCTTCATATCTCATCAGGCGCAGCGCACCGGGCAGTGGCGGGCTGGGCCGCTTACTGTACTTCAAAAGCAGCGCTATTTATGCTTTACCAGGTTATGAACGCCGAATTAAATAAGCGAAATATATTTATCGGCAGTGTTCGTCCGGGGGTGGTTGATACCCCAATGCAAACCCAGCTTCGTGCCAGTGATCCGGATGTATTTCCGGATTTGCCGTTATTTAATCAATACAAAAAGGAAGGAAAGTTAATTCCTGCGGAGAGTGTCGCCAAATTTCTTGCTTATATTTTGCTGGACACAGATAACCAGGTTTTTGCCGGCAAAGAATGGGATATATATCATGATTATGCGGAATTAGCTGATAAATTTAAACGTTAATTCGGAAAAAATAATGAATTAATTAAACGGATTGTTTATATTACATCCATTAAGAATCTATTATAATAAGGTGGACACATGAGCGAAATCATGAAACCCGCACGGGATGTGGGTATTGTTGGGTATGGAGCCTATGTACCGGTATATCGTCTGCCGGCCTCAGAAATTTCCAATCAATGGCGCAGCGGTCATGATTTAAATTTCCTTCCCATAAAACAGAAAAGTGTGCCGGGGATGGATGAAGATGTAATTACCATGTCGATTGAAGCCAGTAAAAATGCGCTAAAAAGAGCTGGTATCCATCCAAAGGATATTCGCGCTATTTGGGTAGGTTCCGAATCTCACCCCTATGCAGTGAAGCCCAGTGGAACAGTGGTTGGTGAAGTACTAAACATTATTCCCAATATCCTTTCTGCGGATATGGAGTTTGCTTGTAAGGCCGGCACAGAGGCTATCCAAGCGGCTACCGCTTTTATCGGGAGTTCTATGGGCGATTATGCCTTAGCGATAGGCATGGATACAGCACAGGGGCGGCCGGGAGATGCTCTGGAATATACCGCAGCAGCCGGCGGGGCTGCCTTTATAATGGGACCGGCCGAAAAATCCCTGGCAGTTGTGGAAGGTTCATTTAGTTACGTTACCGATACGCCGGATTTTTTCAGGCGGGCATATCAGAAGTATCCTGAGCATGGCAACCGATTTACAGGCGAACCCGCCTATTTTAAACATATCACTGAATCGGTTAAGGCTCTTTTAAAGGGATTAAATTTGAAGCCATCCGATTTTACCGCCGCCGTTTTCCATCAACCGAATGTTAAATTCCCGCAGAATGTCGCAAAAATGCTTGGATTTTCTAAAGAACAAATCAAATATGGATTGTTATCTGGAATGATTGGAAATACCTATGCCGGTTCATCGGTAATCGGATTAACGGATATACTCGATCATTCACACGCCGGTGATCGTATTTTATTGGCAAGTTTTGGTTCCGGAGCCGGCAGTGATGCATTCAGTTTAATGGTAACAAATAAAATAAAAAATGCCGTGAAAAAGGCCCCGCTTACAATGGATTATGTTGATCGCAGTATATCGGTGAACTATGGTCTTTATGCACGCTGGCGTAACAAAATAATAATGGAATAGTACTATGAGAAAAGTAGCGATTGTTGGATTGGGACAAACCCCGGTACGTGAGCATTGGGGTAGTAACCTGCGTGATCTGGCCGTTACAGCACTACGCGATGCAATGGAAGACGCCGGTGTTGAAACTCTGGATGGTGTGACTGTAGGAAATATGCTTAGCGGTGCGTTGAGCGAACAGGAACATCTGGGCGCGTTAATTGCCGATTATGCCGGACTTGAAGGCGTTGAGGGGATGAAAATTGAAGCCGCCTGCGGTTCCGGGGCTGCAGCAATCCGAATGGCTGTTAAAGCGGTCGCATCCGGCCTGATGGATAGCGTAGGTGTGGTTGGCGTTGAAAAATTAACTGAATTTTCCGGTAAATTTAGTACGGCCTCACTGGCAACAGCTGCGGATGCTGATTATGAAATTACTATGGGTTTAAGTTTTGTCGGCATCAATGCGCTTTTGATGCGGCGGTATCTTCATGATTATAATTACGATCGAAATGACTTTGCCATTTTTCCTGTTAATGCGCATCATAATGCCCAGTATAATCCTAATGCAATGTTTAGGCATCCTATTACAGCCGAACAATATGCCAAATCAAAAATTATTGCCGATCCAATTAATATATTGGATTCAAGTCCTATTGCCGATGGGGCGGCCGCGCTTATTGTTGTTGCGCAGGAAAATTTATCGCAGTTCAAAGGTAAACCGATTTCTATTTTAGCTTGTGAAGTTGGAACTGATACCGTTGCGCTTGATAATCGCGAAGAATTATTGTGGCTTAAAGGAGCGGAAAGAAGCGTGAAGAAAGCGTATCACGTTTCCGGTTTATCGGTAAAAGATATCGATTTTTATGAACCGCATGATGCCTTTAGTATTATGACAGCTCTATCAATGGAAGCCAGCGGTTTCGCGGAAAAGGGCCAGGCTATCAAATTTGCTGATAAGGTTGATATTGGCCTGAAAGGTAAATTGCCGTTAAATGTATGCGGCGGATTAAAAGGACGCGGACATCCTGTTGGCGCCACCGGCGTTTACCAGGTTGTAGAAGCGGCTCAGCAAATTCGCGGTGAGGTTCCTCCTGAGTTACAGCTTGAAAGAAACCATATCGGTATGATCCAAAACATAGGCGGCAGCGGCGCCACAGTTATTACAACTATTCTTAAAAAAATTGGAAAGTAGGAGCATATATGGATATCCCGAGGTATTGGCGATTAAAAGATCAACGCTATCGTTTACAGGGCCGCAAGTGTAAGGACTGCGGTAATTTAAGTTTTCCACCGAGGCTGGTGTGTCAAAAATGTAAATCCCGCAAATCCGTACCTCATGAATTTAAAGGCCTGGGAAAATTATATACATACACTGCCATCTATCAGGCTCCCGATCGTTTTGATCCGATGGTGCCTTATATAGTTGGTCTTATAGATTTGGAAGAAGGCGTAAGAATAACAGCACAGGTGACGGATGTCCTGCCGGAAGATGTGGTTATCGGGATGGATCTCGAAATGGTTATCCGTAAAATTTATGCAGACGGCGATAAAGGTCCCATTTTATACGGATATAAATTCAGACCAATTCTTAAAAAGATGACGGCATAGATGATCCAATAAAATGAGGTTAGGATTCTCTCTTGCATCAATTGAATATTTCTTTACCGGATAAAAAAAAAGATTTATACACGCTTTTAAACAATCAATTAACTGCTCTCATTGGCGATGAAAAAGATGTCATTGCCAATATGGCTAATTTTACATCACTGCTTTATCATTCCTTAAAAGATATAAACTGGCTGGGATTTTATTTATATAAAGGGGGTGAGCTGGTTTTAGGACCGTTTCAGGGCAAACCAGCCTGCATTCGAATTGCTGTAGGGCAGGGCGTTTGTGGAACAGCAGCAAAAAAGCAAGAAACGATTATCGTGAATAATGTCCATGAATTTGATGGACACATTACCTGTGATATGGCCTCGAATTCTGAGATCGTTATTCCAATAATGTATAAGAAGAAAATCTATGGCGTTCTGGATATTGACAGTCCCGAATTTACACGATTTGATGATGATGATAAAGCCGGCCTTGAGAAACTGATTGCTACCTTAAAGAAAAAATCGGATTTGGATAAAGAAACCGATTATTTTATGTTTTAATCGTAAATCTATTTTGAAAATTAGCAGAATGAATACAAGTAGTAGTTCATTTTCATTTATCCAGATAAGGTAGGTTTTACATTCATTAATCATTTCAATTTTTAATTTTCCAATAATATATTTCAAAATATTTTAAGCAAAATTCCGTTGAAGAATAGAATTATTTCTGTATATAAATATTAATTTTTTACTTGATTTAGTTGAGTCTATTTTTTATATTGTTTCTAGATTTTTTATAATTAATAACTGATAATCAACGGCTTATTTAATTTAACTATTTAACTGATTATTAGTGATTGTCATTCTATAAAGCTTCAAATCAATACATATCGAACTAAATGAGTTGCATGTTTGCACTCATTATATATAAAACATATGTGTTTTGGAAGAATTCTGAATAACAGTATTTTCTTCTAAAACCTTCCTAACATCAGTAAATAAAAATATTTTTTTTTGTAATTAGAAGGAACTACAAATAAACACAGTAGTAATCCCTCTTTTAATTCTGATGTTAAAATCAGTCTTTGTATTCAACAATTGTAATTATTTTACCATGGAGTTCAATCCAAAAGAGTATTAATAATAAAAATACTTTTAAGAAGAGTTTTTGATTTCTATTAAGATTGTGTTCATACATACAGGGATAGTAAAAAATGAAAAGCATCGCAATTCTCAGCTTGATATTAGTACTAGTATTATCAATTAATACCATTAACGCACAAACAGGTTGTGAGAATGATATCATTCCACCTGAAATTATGTCTATTATTGGACCTCAAAGTCCGGTAGAATTAGGATCGAACGTTTCAGTTCTAGCTTCTTTTATGGATGAATGTGGAAATCCTCATTCAGGTCTGTTTGATTGGAAGGAAAATAATTATCCTGCACCGATTACTGTTGTTGAACCTGAAACTGGGCAGCCGGGATCGATTTTAGGTTCTCATCGCTATTCGTTCACAGGAGTATATGAAGTAGCATTACAAATTCAGGATAGTTACGGGAACGTCAAAGATTCGACATTTAAATACATTGTAGTGTATGACGCCTCTGCAGGATTTGTCACAGGAGGTGGTTGGATTGACTCACCTGAAGGAGCATATGCACCAGATCCTACACTTTCAGGAAAAGCAAATTTCGGATTTGTTGCCAAATATAAAAAAGGCCAAAGCACTCCGGATGGTAGTACTCAATTTTCGTTTAAAGTTGCAAATTTGAAATTTAAAAGTACATATTATGACTGGTTGGTTATTGCGGGACCTCAAGCCAAATTTAAAGGCTCGGGTACGATAAATGGTAGCGGTGACTATGGATTTATGTTGACTGCAAGAGATGGACAGATTAATGGCGGCGGTGGCGTCGATCGTTTCCGCATTAAAATTTGGCAAAAGGATGCAAATGAAACCATAATTTATGATAATCAAATGGGTGATGGAGATGATGGTGATGCCACCGATGCAATTGAAGGTGGTAGTATTGTTATTCACGAAACTAATACTGATCTAACGCCTCCCGTGGTAATTATTACAACACCATTTGATGGCTCAACTACAAATCAAAATCCTGTACCTGTTACATGGACTGCGGATGGTGTTGAGCAAACAACTGAACTCACAGAGAATCTAGTTGAAGGGACCAATCAGATTATTAGATCCGCCACTGATGAGGCTGGTAATATTGGCGCAGATACCATTACTGTGATATATAGTAGTGCCGATGGACCAGTAGTTCTGATTACTTCACCGACGGATGGATATATTACCAATGAAGCACCGATCACTATTTCCTGGACGGTAGATGGTGTGGAACAGACCACAGATTTAACTGCTGATCTGACAGAAGGTGAAAATCAAATCATTCGCTCAGCGATAGATGAAGCTGGTAATGTTGGTGCGGACACAATTAATGTAACCTTAGATACGGTCTCACCTGAAGTAGCTATCACCTCACCTGCAGATGGATTTATTACCAATGAGACATCAATCACTATTACATGGACAGTGGATGGCGTTGAACAGACTACAGAGTTGACAGCCGATCTGACAGAAGGTAGCAACCAAATCATCCGCTCTGCTACAGATGAAGCAGGCAATTTGGGCGCTGATACTATAACTGTAACATTGGATTCGGCTGCACCAGTCGTATTGATCACTTCACCTG
>JAFGKZ010000067.1 GCA_016928315.1 Calditrichaceae bacterium | reverse complement strand
TTAAATACAAAACAAGGTACAAATGAAGCTTATTAAATGATTGGTTTAAAAATGATAAAATGTATTTTCAAATTCTGATTTTTAATAATTATTTATGTTTGATCGAATAAAGCTGAGTTCTATTATTTTTAGTTAAAACAACGAGTTAGGATCACATAAGAATTTTAATTTAATTATGGCATGAATATTGAATTCTTGAGAAATATATTGCCTAAATGAAGTATTAGAAAATTTAAAACTGAGGATTTTACTATGTATGTTGTTGTTGAGGAAGAATGTATCAGTTGTATGGCCTGCGAAAGTGAATGCCCGAAGGGCGCTATCGAAATGAAGGAAGGGGATATTGCTTTCATCAATCAGGATAAATGCGAAGAATGCGGAGACTGCGTTGATATTTGTCCTACCGGCGCGATTATCTTAAAATAGAATAATGGATTAATTGTACCTGATGGAAAAATAATATATATTCCGGCCATAGATAAGCAGGAAAGGTAGTATAACCGCAATTAACCAAATCATCCTCAATTTTTAATTCCTTCCCAGGATTCACCGAGTATTATATTTGAAAATCAATTCTGGTATTTGGTTCAATAAGGATATAGAATCGAAAGGCATCAGTGAAAAAATCAAATTTGAAATTAGAATTTATATTATTTATCATCCTACCATTTTTAGTGATAATTTTTCCACAAAACATTTTTGCTCAGGAAACCATATTTCCCGGTCAAGTGGGGCAGGAATTAATTAATAGCCTGCAGCAATCATATACGCCGCTTACCGTGCTCAGTTACGATGTCGCCAGGGATACCATGTACGCTGTTATTGATAATCACAATGATAGTCTGGCCTGCGTTTATACGGGATATACCATATGGCTTAATCCCGACGAAGATCCGAGCGGTGATGCGTATAATAAAGAAATCAACTGTGAGCACACATGGCCGCAGAGCATGGGCGCTGATTTTGGCAATGCACGTTCGAATATGCATCACCTTTATCCTTCACGTGTGCAGGCCAATTCTTCCCGCAGCAATGCGCCGTTTGCCGAAATACATGATTCGGATACTGATACCTGGTGGCGGGATGATTACAGCCAAACCAATATGCCTAACTTATACATTGATGAATACAGTGAAAAAGATAACGATGCCGACCAATTTGAACCCCGCGAAGATCATAAAGGTAATGTGGCGCGCGCCATGTTTTATTTTTATACGATATATAAATCGCAGGCAGATTCAGTATTTTTTGAAATTCAAAAGGATGAGATGTACCAATGGCATTATAATGACCCTGCAGACACCGGAGAACGGATCAGAACGGAGTTAGTCGCAAACTATCAGGATGGGAAAGTAAATCCGTTTATCCTGGATAATACGCTGATTAGACGGGCATATTTTTACACAGAAATTGAAAATCCCACCGAAGTGACTGCGGTATCCTCTGGCGCAACTTCGATATTATTATCCTGGGCACAAAACGAATCTGATGATGACATTCTGATCGTCTGGAATAATACAGGCGTTTTTAGTGATCCACAAAACGGCGTAACCTATACACCCGGCAGCGCCGCCTTGGGAGGAACTATTATCGGGCGGATTTCATCGGAATCTTTTACGCATTCGGGCTTGAATATGAATGAAACCTATTATTATCGATTACATTCGGTCTATGGGGCGACGGGTTCAGAAGAATATTCCAGCGGCGTTGATATTAGCGCGATGACCAATATCAGCGGAACCGCATCACCCGGGGATATTGTGATTACGGAAATTATGCAAAATCCAGATGCCGTTGTGGATGCAGATGGCGAATGGTTTGAAATATATAACGTCAGCGAAACCAACATTAATTTATCCGGCTGGATTCTGACGGATGATGACGTGGATTATCATCAAATCGATACAACCATTTCTTTGCTTATCGAACCGGGTCAATATATGGTTCTTGGCAGAAATGCTGATATGCTGAGCAATGGCGGGGTTGAATTAGATTATCAATATAGCGCTTATGCCCTGGCAAACACTGGTGATGAGGTCGTTCTATTATTACCAGACGGTTCAACTGAGATTGCTCGTGTAAATTATGATGACGGAATATTGTGGCCGGATCCCACCGGCGCCTCTATGCAATTTATCGGAAATTTCAATCAGAATAACAATGACGGGGAATTGTGGAATGAATCGAATTCAATATGGACAGGCGGTGCGGGTGATTCAGGAACGCCCGGTTACAGCAATATTATATCTGATATAGAAACCAACCGGGATTTTTTACCGCTGTCCATGGAATTGTATAATTATCCAAATCCCTTTAATCCCACAACAACTATCCAGTATATTGTTGAGACGCAAAATTTTACGTCTCAACATGTGGATTTATCTATCTACAGCATCCAAGGCCAAAAAATTACCACGCTGGTTTCGGAATCCATGCATCCGGGAAGGTATACCATTAATTGGGATGGCAAAAACAAAAGCGGCTATGATGTTCATTCAGGGATATATTTTATAAATCTAAAAACAAGTGAAGGCAGTATCTGCAGAAAGATTTCCTTAATCCGGTAATTTATTCAAAATACAGTCCATTGGCTCGTTCCTTTAATTCCAGCCAGGCATGCATTTCGTCGCGTATCTCAACCGATGTCTTTAGCTCTTCTAAGACATCATTTACATAATCAATATGCCGCATACCTGTAAGTACACAGCTTACACCCCGGGTTGTCCGTAATGCCCGCAATACTTTATGACTGAGTTTTTTCGCGCCATCCCACTGATCATCAAGGCTTTGGATTGCCTTCTTGAACTGATCAATTTCCCGGGCGGCTTTTGCACGATAGCGCGCTGTTAAACTATCCAAAGCTTTATTGAAGGTAACTATGTAGAAATCTATCCACTTTTTTTGATTATCGTTTAAGTCCGGAAAGCTGGTTAAAATTTCCATTCCATGATTAATGCGATCAACCAGTATACGCGACTGAGAATCAATCCATTGCTGGTATGGTCCCAGCTTTTGCCAGTTGACTGCCAGATAACTCCCGGTTGAGAATAATTCCTGTACTCTCTTTTTAGTTGCCTCATCAAATTCAAACGTATCAATTAAACTGTGATCAAAATAGTTTTCCTGTCGAATTAATTCATTAAGTAGATTTTCCATTTCACTCATATTACCGGAAAGACTGCCGGTAATATCCACCAAACGAAAAAGTCGATGATTTATAAAAGCATTGAAGGGACGATTTATGAGTACCGCCAAACCTTTGATACAGGCAAATTCAAGCGCCGACTGCATACTCGGCTGATTAATGGTGGTCACCGCCTGATACTCGATGAGATTCATGGGCATTTGCACTGCACGAAAATGATGTTTGGTTGAAATGTTATTAGCAATATGCCAAATCGTTTCCAGACAGGTAAAATTATGTTCATCGGTGTGACCGGGAAAGGTATTGGAACTGATCCCATAATATTGAATGCGTCCCTTAGCTGCTTCTTTTTCCAGGTAATTAAAACTCTGGGAAATGCGCTGATAATAGGTTTGCCTGGCTTCAGTAAGAGGAATGCCGACTTCATGTGCCCACGATAAATAATATTCAGGATTATGCAATAAATAGAAATCGATTGTTTCCAACTGGAGACGATTTATACTTTTATTCAGCTGATCTTCCAGAAATTCCGGATGTATGCAATGTTCAATATCCGGGCCGTACTCAACCAAATCGGGCCAGGGATTGTTTTCTCTTTTTCGATTTTGACTTTCCTGAAAATTACGATTTTGGATATAACCCGCTTTGCTTGTAACAATTATTTGATCACGGTTAATTTTATGAGCAGCGATTAATTTCTTGATCACCTTACCGATCAATTCTTCCGAGCCGCCGTCTCCATAATTAGTGCTGGTATCAATTAGATTTATGCCATTAAGCAAGGCATGCTCAAGCGCTTCTTTATGCGCAGGGATAGCCTTTTGAACCCGATAACTGCCAAATCCGGCCTGACTGCATAGCAGTCCCGTATTGCCCATTGGATTGTAGGTTAATTCAGAATATTTTTCCGACAACTCTTTCGTAGCATTTAGTGCAGCTCTATTCTGCAATCGAGAACTCCTTAGGCTGTATGAAAATCCGGGAAGATCAGACGGATATAATTATAATAAAATCTATATTAAATTGAAAGTGAGTACCATCTTTCTGTAGAATAAATTCATAATCCGGATTATTCCTAAAGCGAGAAAATTGTGTACGAGTCCATAGGGCCGTCTGTCTGACAAGACGCTTGCCCGGCCTGTCCGGTCGAATATCCGGTAGTTGACGGCTTATTGTCATATTTTATAAAGGCCTTAACTGCGAATTTAAGGGGCTGTAGCCCTATAAATTTTTCATTCTATAAGATGTATGATGTTTATAGTTTTTATATTGATTTTAATATAGAATGACTTTAGATGCCAATATGGTTGTAAAACGAAACTAAAATATTGGAGTTATCCATGCCAGCAATTACAATAAGAAATATTCCAAATGATTTATATGATCAAATTAGGAAAAGTGCCTTAATGAATTATCGTAGTATAAATGGTGAAATTCTATATAGATTGCATCATTCTTTAGGTCATAAACCAATCGAACCAAAAATATTACTTAAAAGAATTGCAAATCTTCAGAAGAAGATAAAATTACCAAAACTTACAAGTGAACTGCTTGATAAGGCAAGAGCTGAAGGCCGTCCATGATAGTCGTCGATACAAATGTGATTGCTTATTTGTTTTTTCAGGGAGATTATTCAAAAAATGCAGTTGCTTTGCTGAAATATGATCCAATCTGGATAGTACCATTTTTATGGAAGAGTGAATTTAGAAATGTGCTTACACTTTATATCCGACAAGGTAATCTTTCGCTTGAAGATGCTCAAATTATGACTGCGAATTTGCAGCTTTAGCTAAGCGTTTAGGTTTAGTTTTTTATACATCTGATAAAAAAATTCTTAGAGAATTTAATGAAACTGCAGTGGACTTGAAATCTTTCAAAGAGTAATTGAGATTGGGCTATAAAACCTTTCAAACGGACTTTGTCAATGGGAAAACAGTACTTCCGTTAATAATCTTTCGATTATTATAATATATCCAAACGATTTTTCTATTTAACTACGATTGACCAACAGCATCTGCCTTGTGGAAATCTCCGGACACAACTACCGTCCAAACATCCCGCATTGGGCGCCGGACCGGCAGGATATACAAAATAAGTTTAAAGGCTTATGCCTTTCATTTTTATATTTAATATTTTTTGATTATCTTCAGAACAAACAGTACGTTTTATATCAAAACATCAAAACCTATAAAATAATATCTGGGACAATTTATATATAACCCTATTTTTATTGTCCCAATATAATTGGGTAACTAAAGGATTTGATTTTAAAGTATCGGCGGCATAGTAATTCAAAAATTGGAGGAAATAGCAGAATGTTTTCGGACAAACGGATTAAGAAAAAATCTTTTGACAAACATGTAAATTCTTTTCGTGTTTTATTCACGGCCAGGCAATTATTATTGAGTTCATCATTAATTTTTTTATTTAATACCTTAATCAGCTGCCAGACGAATGATCTAAAAGAATACTGGGTTGGGACCTGGAATACAGCGCCGCAGCTGGTTGAACCGCACAATATGCCTCCTGAACCCGGACTGACTGGTAATACTATCCGGCAGGTGGTTTGCAACTCAATTGGCGGAGATAGTATACGGGTGCGTTTCTCAAATGAATTCAGCGCCAGCCCTGTTACGATGAAAGCCGTGCATATCGCAATTTCAGCAGACAGCAGCGCTATCGATTCCACAACTGATACAATGATCAAATTTAATGGAAAACCGCAGGTTACCATTAAACCTGGTGAAGCAATTACTTCGGATCCTTTCGGATTTACCATGCAACCACGCACCAATCTGGCCATAACAATATATTTTGGCGATACGGCGCCGGATGTAACCGGCCATCCGGGTTCAAGAACTACCTCATATATGGTTGAAGGAAATGTGGTATCTGCAACATATTTTAACGATGCAATTACAACCGATCACTGGTACATTATAAATGGCATTGATGTTGTGGCGTCCGAGCCGTCAGCAGCGGTAGCTATTATAGGCAATTCAATTACCGATGGCCGTGGTTCAGGCACTAACAAGCAAAATCGCTGGCCGGATGAACTGTCCAAACGATTGCTTAAGAATCCTGAGACTCAAAATGTAGCCGTATTAAATCAGGGGATTGGCGGTAACTGCGTGCTTCGTCAATGTTTAGGACCTTCTGCACTAGATCGATTTGAACGTGATGTGATTAACCAGAGCGGTGTTTGCTGGCTGATCATTTTTGAAGGTATTAACGATATTGGCGGGTCCCGTAGTCCTGAAGCTGCAGCAAAAGCAGCCAATGATTTGATTGCTGCCTATGAACAGATGATCGACAGCGCGAAGGTTAGCGGTATCCGGGTTTACGGGGCTACTCTGCTCCCCTTTGGCGGATCATTTTATTATTCACCCGATCATGAAATGGCACGATCGAAAGTTAATGAATGGATTCGAACAAGCGGCTGTTTTGACGCCGTAATCGATTTGGATGCCGCTCTGCAAGACCCGCATAATCCGTTGCGCTTGCTGCCGGAGGCCGATACGGGCGATCATCTTCATCCCAATGAAACCGGCCACCGGATGATAGCGGAAGCGATAGATTTAACTCTGTTTAAATAAGTTTGAGCTTATTCGGCATAATGTAACCTGATCATTCTTAGTTTGTTTTATGATTTTTTATATAAAAATGAAAGGAACCAAGATTTATGTACAGATTCATTCCGTTTTTCTTTATAACTTTTTTTATTATAAGTCAGGTTTTTGCCCAATGGTCGGAGGAAGAAAGGGCGCGCCTTAATAAACTAAATCAGGAAGATCATCAAATGATGATGAAACTGCTTGGTATAACCGAGCTTCGACCGGGACCTTCCGGTGATCCGAAAGCGCCTAACTATGCCAATACGGATGAATCGAAAGCGACGCCTTATACATTTTTACCCGATCCCCTTGTATTTAATGATAGCACTGCGGTTAAAACACCGGAACAGTGGGAACAGCGCAAATTAGAAATCTATGAAGATTTTAATAGAGAAGTGTATGGCCGAGTTCCGGAAAACACGCCGTCTGTTAGCTGGGAGGTTATCTCCGAAAAGGATACGGTTGAAGGCTCGTTCCCTGTAAACATCAAGGAGCTGATTGGTCATGTTGATAATTCCGGTTTTCCGAAGATAAAGGTAGATATCCAAATGGTCCTGACAATTCCAAAATCTGTATCGGGACCAGTCCCTGTCATTCTGGAATTCGGCTGGATTATGCCAAAAGGTTGGGCGCTGCCAAAACAGGAGGGACCTACCTGGAAGGAACAAATCCTGGCAAAAAGCTGGGGGGTTGCTATTTTAATTCCCACTACAATTCAGGCAGATAACGGCGCCGGTCTGCGTGAAGGCATTATCGGACTGGTCAATAAAGGTCAACCGCGTAAAGTCGATGACTGGGGAGCGTTGCGCGCCTGGGCCTGGGGCGCCAGCCGGGCTATGGATTATTTTAGTGGTAATGCCGATGTGGATGAAAACCGCGTGGTTATTGAAGGATTATCGCGTTATGGGAAAGCGGCTATCGTGGCAATGGCCTATGATCCCCGTATAGCCATTGGATTTATCGGATCGTCTGGCGCAGGCGGTACAAAAATACTGCGCAGAATTTTTGGCGAACAGGTCGAAAACCTGGCCTCTTCTCATGAGTATCATTGGTTCGCGCCTAATTTTATTAAATATGCCGGGCCATTAACGCCGCTGGATTTACCAGTGGATGCCCATGAACTTGTTGCTTTATGCGCACCCAGACCGGTTTTCATAAGCGTTGGTTCACCGGAAGTGGAGGGTCAGTGGATTGACGCCAAAGGTATGTTTTTGACCGGTCTGCATGCCGGCCCGGTTTATGAACTTCTCGGTAAATCCGGGTTAGGTGTTACTGAGTTTCCGCCTCTTGGCGCCTCACTCACTTCCGGAGAAATTGCTTTTCGTCAGCACGAGGGCGGCCATACGGTTGGGCCTAACTGGCCTTACTTTATTGAGTATGCGGAACGATACTTTTTAAAACGATAAAACAAGTATTCAGGATATGAGTCCAATTTTTATCTTTTATGAAAAGATAAATCATGGTTAGTATTCCATAAAAGGGGGAATTTATGAATCCAATCCTGAAAAATATTATTGCAGTGATTGCCGGTTTGATTATTGGAAGTGCGGTTAATATGGGACTGATTATCGTCAGCGGGGATGTCATTCCGCCGCCGCCAGGCGTTGATGTTACCAGCATGGAAAGTTTAAAATCTTCTATGCATATGTTTGAAGCGAAACACTTCCTTTTTCCTTTTTTGGCTCATGCATTGGGAACATTATTTGGGGCATTCATTACTTCCTTAATTGCCGCAAGCCACCGTCTTAAACTGGCTTTAGGTATCGGCGGATTCTTTCTGATTGGCGGGATTATGAATGTTTTTATGCTGCCATCACCGGTATGGTTTGCCATCCTCGACCTGGTTGGCGCTTATATTCCTATGGGCTGGATTGGAAATGAACTGGCAGGGATGATTAAGAAAGATCATTAAATTTTCCGGATTGAAATTCACTCTATTGACATAAAAATTCTTAAAATCTAAATTACAACCATGCGGGAGTAATTCAGTGGTAGAATGTCAGCTTCCCAAGCTGGACGTCGCGGGTTCGAGCCCCGTCTCCCGCTCAACAAATAAACTTATTTAAATTAGGAAAATTGCAAAAGTGCCGTATTACACCCCCAATAATCCGCCTTTACCAAGGGGGGAACAGGGGGTTATTTTTTTATGATCTTTATTTCGAAATTTTATAATAAATCAGTTATTCTATTTTTAATTTTGATTAGCCTTTTCAATTGCACAAAATCAGTGCATCAAACCAATTCGGTCACGGCCGATTTTCATTATACCAGGGGACTGGAATGTCTGAAATTGAATGATACGGAAAACGCCGAGCGGGAATTCCGTTTTGCCATTGAATTGGATGATCATTTCGCGCCGGCGCATTTAGGTTTAGCTATTTTAAATTACAACAATGCAGATTATAGCGTCTCCGAACACCATGCGGATGAAGCGATCAAATTAAAAAAATATTGGGCGGACGCTTATCTTTTAAAAGGTAAAATTCTGTTTCAAAAGGAAAAATACGATCAGGCGATTAAAATACTAAATCAGGCTGAGGATATTTTCACGAAGGGAAATAGTAATAAACGAGAAAATTTAAAATCGGAAATATTTCTCTGGCGCGGATTATGCCTTAAAAATATAGGCAATAACGATATGGCTGCGATTGAATTGGCCGCCGCTTTAAAACTGGATCCGGATAATCAAATTGCCGGTCAGACGCTGGACGACATCCGCTTGATAAGTGAATTAACCGCTGCATATCCTCAATCTGTTAAGGATATAATCAATAAAAAAGCAATTACCCGGGCGGACTGGGCTGAATTATTGATAAGCGGATTAACAAGAAATTCTATTTTGAATAAGCCATTTCAAATTTCTGATAAAACCATCAATTTGCCGGATGTTTCTAATAATGAAATAATCATCCGGGCGCTTCAAAGAAATTTGGTCAATATTTATCCTGACGGGGAATTTAAACCCGAACTGGAATTGAGCTGGGCAGAGGTTATTATTTCTGTAAAAAATATACTGCAATCAATCCGCGCTCAAAAACCTGGTCAAATATTAAAACCGCCATTTTCTGATCTGCCCGAACTTCATCCGTTGTATGACAGCGCGGCTCTGGCGGCATCATTGGGCTTGTTTAAAAATCTCAGCCAGCAATCTTTCCTCTTATCGCAACAGGTCAAAGGACTTGATGCGTTACATGTAATCGTCAATATGAATGAAATTTTAAAATAGTAAAATTCTAGAATGAATGGAATTATGGAATCAGGAAAATTTTGGACATATGTTGTATGATTAATATTCCATTATTCCCTTAATCCAAAACAATTTCGCCTTTAATTTTTATTGAATTACTTTTTAAATGACCGCTTCTTCCATCGGACTTTCTGCATAAAAGGAAAAGTGAATCCAAAGAAAATAAGATAAACGGTATGAAATATCTCAAACGGGATGAAGAATTTTTTTAAGTGGTTAACCGATAACTTTTTCAGCTGCCGGTTTATGATAAAATAATCCGTACCAATAATTAATCCGATACCCAGTGCGGCAGCTATCTTCCATTGCATAAAAATAAAAACTAAAACCATAAACAGGTGAGATAGCATGGAAAGTCCGGTTATAAAATAACCCCAGCTGCGCATACTTTTTCCGCCAACAATCCAGCGTTTGCGCTGTAAATAAAACTGTCTCAGACCAGAAACCGGAAAACTGAAAATCGTATTATCCGTATCCAGCGTATATTTCATCTTCCAGACTTTGGTTTTTTCGATAGCCCGCAGCAGGGCATAGTCCTCTGTTACAGAAAATCTCATTTTTTTAAATGTGCCCGCTGCCCGGTAAGCCTGCATCCGGAAACCAAAATTATTGCCTAAAATGGTAATGGGTAGTCTGGCGTTGCTGCTGGAAGCGGCGATGGTTTGCAGCAAAAGCCAGTCCAGCGCCTGAATGTTTTTAAACAAACCGAATTTTGTTTTTTCCAGATTGGTAAATGGCAAAGGAGTCAGCATGGTTAAGCCGCCGACCATTCCGGTATCGTCTTCGAAATAATCTACAAATGTACCGATCCATTTGGGATTGACGATACAATCGGCATCGGTGATTAGTACAATATCAGCTTCAATATGATCCAGTGTCTGGGCGAGAACATTCATTTTACCTTTAAGACTGAATTTATCTTCCGTAATGGATATCAGTTTAAAACGGGGATCATTCTGAATGAATGCGCTGACCAGCTGCCTGGATGCATCCTGTGAGCGGTCATCAGCGATATATACTTTGTACAAATGCTCCGGATAGGTTTGCTTTTTTAATGATTGCAAACAATAAATTATGTTTTCAGCCTCATCCCTCATTGCTACAATGACGACGACATTCGGCAACCTAAATGGAGTTTTCTTTTTAGGCTGAGAATGACTCAGCAGATACATGGCTGTAAAGAAGTAGCCGATTCCCAGGGCCAGAGCGAATTCAGCAAGCAAGGGTATATCATACATGTTAAAGACTCTCAGTACTGTTTGATTTTTGAATGGCTGCTTCCGCTTTTCCTTCTGCCCATTGAAAATGTTTAAACTGCCCCAGGATTCCGAAAATAATCACATAAGGTATATGCAGTAATGCCGCGAGAGGAAACAGCTTTAAATATCGCGTGTCTTTAAGCGTTTTCGCAGCTTTGTACATAAAAATAAATTCAAATACTGCTTTCAAAACAAAAAGTCCGACACCTGTGAAAAATAACTTCAGACTAAAGGGAAAAGAAATTAATCCAATGAATAATAATAAATTCATTAAAAAGTAAAATACAAGCCCTATGGTTACTTTTTTAGGATAATCAAATCCCTTGCTGGCGTAGCGCATGCGCTGGTGTAAGAATTTACGCCAGAGTTGCGGCGGATTATTATAGACATGCGTTTCAGCATCAGTGGCATAATGAATTTTATATTTTTTATGTTCACGAACCCGGGTCAAAAAAAGGTCATCATCGCCGGAAATATGCGCGCTGAACTCGCCAAATCCACCGATTTCCTGATACACTTTTTTGCGATAGGACATATTTGTACCCACGCAGGTCAGCGGATAGCCAATGCCGGTCGAGGCTGCGGCTACGGCGGCAATCGATAGATATTCCAAACTGAGCGCCTGTTTGGATAGATGATTGGCGGGTTTAACTTTGTAAGGAGCATAACCAATAACCATATCCATGTCGGGTCTATAGTAGGAAATCATCGTTTTAACCCAGTTGGGACCGGGGCGTCCATCCGCGTCGGTCAATAGTATTATTTCACCTTTAGCTTTTTTAACGGCGGTATCAATGGCTCGTTTTTTTGGGGCAAATTCAGGAATACGATCGGTAATTTTGATCTGAATAAACCGATCATCCTTTTGACAGATGGTATCAATAATCTCGCCGGTTTTATCTGTTGAGCGGTCATTTACAATAATAAATTCCAATTTTTGCCTGTCGTAACTTTGGGCATATAACAGATCAATGCAGTCAGGCAGATTTTTCTGTTCATTATGAGCGCAGACAATCACGCTTACAAAGGGATTATGAGTCCTTTGCCCGGCTTTGTTCAATACAAAAAATCCCTTTCTGAAATATAGCAGAAAAAAAATATAAATCGAAAGGAGCAGCAGAGTGATAATACAATAGTATATTAACATAAACGTTTTTATTTGATTAGCTCGATTTCCAAATTTAATGGGAATCCTAATTAATTGAAAGTAAATCTTATTGTCTGCATACCTTTAAATTTTGCCCGGATAAGGAATTATGATTGATTTTTATGCGTCCTATTGGATAAATGATAAAAGACTGAACAACTTAAATTAAAAATCGATGCAGCTGCGGATTAAATGCAAATCGATATTTTTATAATAAAATAATTATGGATAGAAAAAGCAACCGATTGATTCATGAAACCAGTCCGTATTTAAAGCAGCATGCATATAATCCGGTAAACTGGTATCCCTGGTCAAAAGAAGCGTTTGATGACGCTAAGCGATTGAATAAACCCATACTGTTAAGCATTGGATACTCCGCCTGTCATTGGTGCCATGTGATGGAAAGAGAATCCTTTGAAAATGATCAGATTGCGGCAATAATGAATGATCTCTTTATAAACATTAAAGTGGACAGGGAAGAACGTCCTGATATTGATCAGATATATATGCATTTTGTTCAGGCCGCTTCAGGACAGGGTGGCTGGCCGATGACCGTATTTCTGACACCTGAGCAGAAACCTTTTTTTGGCGGCACCTATTTTCCTCCTGAAGATCGTTACGGAAGACCCGGATTCCCCAAAGTATTAAAATCAATTTCTCATTATTATCATACGGATAAGGCAAAATTGAAATCAGTCATCCAGCAGGTCGATGTGGTATTCGCCGAATATAATTCTGAAAATGAAGCAATTGGAAATTTTCCGGATGAACAAGTATTTAATCAGGCAGTGACTAACTTGTCCCGGCGCTATGAACCTGAATATGGAGGCATAGGCAGCGCGCCTAAATTTCCAGCGGTACAGACTTTTCAATTATTTTTAAGAAAGTATTACAATGACCGGGATAAATCTTATCTTGATATGGTTGAACATACACTAAAAAATATGGGCCGTGGCGGTATATTTGATCAGATAGGCGGCGGATTTGCCAGATATTCTGTCGATAACAAATGGCTGGTTCCGCACTTTGAAAAAATGCTTTACGATAATGCCCAACTGGCTTCATTGTATCTGGATGTGTATTCAATAACTAAAAATCTATTTTATCTTAATATCGCGGAAAATGTATTAAGTTTTGTCGAACGTGAAATGATATCGGATGAAGGCGGATTTTACAGCAGTTTGGATGCTGACAGTGGTGGCGAAGAAGGAAAATATTATACCTGGTCGAAAGCTGAAGTGGTTAAACTGCTTGGCAAAAAGAAGAGTGAAATCTTTTGCAGATATTTTGATATTACCGATAAAGGCAATTTTGAAGGTGTAAATATTCCACATATTGTTGCAGATAAAATCCAAATTGCGGAAAATTTCAAAATATCCGTTGAAGAAGTTGAGGCAATATTATCAGACTGTAAAAATATTTTAAGAGAGGCGCGTTCCAGCCGCGTTTATCCCGGCCTGGATGATAAAATAATTGTTTCGTGGAATGGGCTGATGCTGTCGGCATTCGCCAGGGCGTTTCAGATAACCGGTTCGGATCGTTACGCAGCTATCCTTAAGGCAAATATTAATTTTATTAAAGATAAACTATATCAGGATAAAAAATTAAAACATACCTATAAAAATAACCTGGCTAAAATTGATGCATTTATTGATGATTATGCGAATCTTATCCAAGGATTACTAGATGCTTACGAAGCGCTCTTTGATACGAATTATATTCAATGGGCGATTGAGTTGACTCAATATGTTAATGATAAATTCTGGGATCAACAGAATGACGGTTATTTTTATACATCCTCCGATCATGAAAACTTGCTGACACGTTTAAAAGATACTCACGATCAGTCCATTCCCTCGGCAAATGGAATTATGTCAATGAACCTGTTCCGGCTGTCTGCCTATACCGGCAGTATCCATTATCAGGATTTAGCTGAAAAAATTTTAATTAAGCATGCTGATGATTTCATAAACAATCCTTATGCTTATGCCAGTTACCTGAACGCGCTTGATTTTCATTTAAATAACCCCAAAGAGATTATCATTAATACAAAAAAAATAGACATTAATGAGCAATTAATACGTGTAATTTTCACCCATTATATCCCGAACAAAATTATCATTGGGATAGACGATAACACGGATGCAAGTCTCTTTAATCATGAAATCCTATCCGGACGAAATAGGATTCATGACAAAACAACAGTTTATATCTGTTCAAATTTTAGTTGCAGCCCGTCAATAAAAACGCCGGAAGAATTAATCGCTTACTTAAAATAACTCTTAAAAAAATTCATCAAAAATACAGTTTTAACTTTTAATTTTCCTTTTGAATGCTTAAATTAAAATGCATTTTAAAATATGAAATTAATATCTGAATTTTTGAATAATTGGAAGGAGAAAAATTATGGCTTTGATGATTAATGATGAATGTATAGCCTGTGATGCTTGTTTACCGGAATGTCCGAATGATGCAATTTCTGAAGGCGATCCTATTTATGTTATAGATCCTGATAAATGCACGGAATGTGAAGGTCATTTTGATACGCCGCAGTGTGCAGAAGTTTGCCCGACAGACGCTTGTGTAAAGGCCTAATATTTTAGAATATTTGTACAAAATTCTTTTTATTGGATTACATCATAAAAAAAGGCCTTACCGGCCTTTTTTTATTCAATATGCTTTATTGCTTTAGTTGCAAATAGTTTATAATACAATAATAACCCTGCGCCGGGTAAAATAAAGATCAGTGCCCCCATCACTTCGTCGGAAAAGTAGCTGCCGATCAAAATAGCCAGACCAATAGCAATCAGGATTATCCCCCATTTAGCCATATTGGCGCCGCTCTCGTTTTTTGATTTTGCAGTCGATTTAAAGATTTCTTTTAATTCTTCGATACTCATCCCTTTTTCCAGAATAGCCTGTCGCTCCAGATAACGATATCGAAGGTAAGAGTATAGAATAAATGCAATCGATACAAACAGAACAATAGGTATAAAAATTTCTTCTTCCATGGTTTTCTCCTTTATTGTTTAACAGATAAGACAGGACGATAAATAAAATGGTTTCAGCAAAATATATTTTTTAATTTGAAACCAAAGTTCAAAATTACCTGTCCTATTTAATAAAATGAATGAGCAAGAATTAATCGGCCGGTTAAAACGGGGTGACCATCAGTCGTTGAAAGACATAATCGAACTGTATCAGGATTATGTCTATACCGTTGCTTTGCAGATGGTTAAAAAGAAAGAAATAGCTGAAGAGGTAGCCCAGGATGTGTTTATTAAAGTCTATCAGAAGATTAATTCGTATGAATACAGGGCAAAATTTTCAACCTGGCTGTTTACAATTGTCTATAGAACAGCCCTTAATTATCTCGAAAAGAAGCATATACTTGTTGCCGCGAGTGATTTTTCGCTGCCTGATGCAGATGATTCTTCTATTGAATCTGTCCAAAACAAATTCAGTCCGCAAAGCGATTGGCAGAATACGGATAAAGTTTTCGAGTCAGATCATGGGCAGCAGCAGATTATCTACAAAGCCATTGATAGTTTGGACATGAAACAGGGAGTGGTGATTACCTTGCATTATTTAAAAGAATTTTCAGTTAATGAAATTGCAGAAATCATGCAAATATCGGTGAACACGGTTAAAACACATCTTTTTCGGGGCAGGGAGAACCTGAAGAACACCCTGTTGAAAAACTATTCTGTAGAGGATTTATTATGACATTGCATTTGAATGAAAATGAAGTATTTGATATTCTTAGCGGTGGTCGCGGTAAATTACCAGAGGATCGCAAAACACATCTGGATGCCTGCAACTTCTGTCAGTTACAGGTAAAAGAACAAGCTGCGATAAATTCTATTCTGACAAAGATGAAAAGTCTCAAAGCGCCTGCCGGTATCTATGAATATGTCAGTCAAAAAATAAACCGGAAACCGGCTAATCAAAAAGATTGGTTTTTCTATATCACATTGGGTACTCTGGCTATCGTAGCTTTGCTGTTGTATTTTGATTTCGGCAGTACAAAAATGCAGATAAAATCAAATCGTCTGGATCAGGTCAGAGAGTTTATTCAGGATAAAATTGCAATTAATAAGATTAACATTGAGGAGAATACGGAGCTACTTTATCAGAAATTTAACGGTTTTTTTAAGGTAATCGGCCGCAGCGCTTATGGCAGCACAATAATCTTTGTATTTTTTGTAGTACTATTTTATCTCTTTATCGATCAGCATTTCCTGCGAAAGAAAATAAGGCACTAAAAAGTATTATCCTACCATCTTTTTGGGGATACAGCCAAAGCGGCGTTCCCGGTGTTTAAAATCATCCACAGCACTTTGCAGATATTCAGGATTGAACTCCGGCCACATAACAGGCGAAAAGAATAACTCAGCATAAGCGCACTCCCACAGTAAAAAATCGCTAAGACGTTTTTCCCCGCCGGTGCGAATCAATAAATCAACGTCAAGCGCTCCGGGATCACTGTGCTGGGCTTTGGCTAACGCATTGGAAAAACTTTTACGGGTGAGTTCCACGGTGCCCAATTTTTTTACAGCCTCAATTATCATATCACGGGCTGAATAATCCACGGCTAATCGTAAGTTTAAAATGGCGCCGTCAGCAGTAGCATGCTCAGCATTTTCCATTTTAGAGAGGATATTAGTATCAAAACGATCTCGTCTGCCTAAAAATGTCAGTTTGACGCCGTTTTTTATCAGGTTCTTTATTTCCGTTTGCAGATATGTGTTGAATAAGCGCATCAGCATTTTTACTTCCTGCCGGGGCCGTCCCCAGTTATCCGAAGAAAAGGCATAGGCGGTCAGCGTTGTGATACCTAATTGCGGGCAGGATTCAACAATGCTCCTCAGATTTTCAGCGCCAGCCCGGTGACCAAAAAAACGCGGTTTATTCTGTTTGTTTGCCCAGCGTCCGTTTCCGTCCATTATAATAGCTACATGAAATGGTTTTTTATTGGTGCTGTTAAGAATCTGATTTGTCATTCATTTTTCCCTTGTATAATTCGTCTTTGGAATATTCATTCTTGAAAATTGTAATATTTTGGCTAAATTAAACAATACGTTTAATTATAAATTTATAAGTTCCAGATATACTGAAACTTTTACAAGTTAATTAATCAATAATTAAATGAATGAGATTTTTTTGAGATTTTTTTGAGATTAGATGTTTGGTATCGCTTGTAATGGACTACTTTTTTGAAGATTTTCACCTCGATCTGGAAAACCGCCAGCTGTTAAAAGCCGGCAAATTAGTATCCCTTAATTCCAAGTATTTTGATGTGCTTAGTCTATTGGTACAGCAGCCAGGCCAGCTCGCATCGAAAGAACTGATTTTTGATAAAGTCTGGAACGATGTAGTTGTAACCGATTCCGCTTTAAGCCAGTGTATTAAAGATATCCGCAAGCAATTAGGCGATTCCGCTTCCAATCCGAAATTTATTAAAACTATTCCCAAACACGGTTATAGTTTTATTGCGGATGTGGTAAAACGAGAAGCGGGCTATGAGTCGAAAATTATTAAAGAAACGGATTATAATGATTCCGGCAGGCCTTATAAATTCCTGGATTATTACACGGAACAGGATGAGACACTCTTTTTTGGGCGTGAAAATGAAATAGAACTTATTGTCTCTAATATTTTAGGCCATCGGAATTATATTATCCATGGCCGTTCGGGAGTAGGCAAGAGTTCAATAACACGTGCCGGACTCTCCCCTGTCTTAAAAAGGAAAAATCATAATGTGTTTGTGATCCGCAGCTATAAAGATCCTCTGCAGGAAATAATTCAATCCTTGAAAAGTCTTGTACCAAATCGATCCGTTCTTGATTCGGATATAAATCTCCACAGGGATATACGTAACCTCTATGGACAGTTTCAATTAAATCCGGTAGTCTTTTTTCTCGATCAATTTGAAGATTTTTTTCTATTACTTTCCAAAGATAAAAAACAGATGTTTATTGAAACAATCGGTAATATTATTGCAGATGAGCAACTTCCCATTAAGATTGTATTTGTCCTGCGTGAAGATTTACTGGCGGAGATGAGCCGGTTTAAATCAGTTATTCCGGAAATTTTTCATCATGAGTATCGATTAGGCAGGCTGAAACATGAGCAGGCGGTGCGGGCAATTATAGGACCTGCCCGCGAAGTTGGTTGTCCAATTGCTGCAAATTTACCTGAACGTATCTGGAATGATTTGACGGAAAATGGCGATATCGATCCGCCGCAGATGCAGATTGTCTGTGATGCCTTATATGATAATCGCGATTCTGATAAAGGTATTACGGAAGCGGAGTATGAAAAACTTGGAGGGGCATCTAAAATTCTTGCCGGATACCTGGAACGGGTTATGAATCGCTTTAATTCAGATGATCTGAAAACGGCAAAGGAAATTTTAAAATCACTCATTACCGTAGATAACACGCGCTTGGTTTTACCGGTTACTGATGTTGAACGACGCGTTAAAAGTGTAACGGGTATGTTTGAAAACGGAATTGCCAATATAATTGAAGAGTTAGGCCGGGCCAGGATTATTCGGTTTCGCCGGCAGGACGGCGACGCTTGGATAGAAGTAAGTCATGATTTTCTTATTCCGGAAATCGCTAAATGGATCTCAAATGAAGAGGCTGAAATTAAACGAGCCCGATCCTTACTGGATCGTTCGATGGAAAACTTCCGGGCTCATCAATTGCTCATTGACAGAGAATCACTGAGTCTTATTCTGCCTGAAGCTAACTATCTCGGACTTGCGGGTGAAGAAGCTGATCTGATATCAATGAGCGCAATTCAGGCTTATCAGTTTGTTCCGGATGAGATAGTTAAGATGGCGCCAAATATTCAATCTTATATTATTGAAAATCTCAATAATGATGATCCTGAAATTCGAATCCGGGCAATTGAATCAGCTTCTTTACTTAAAAATGACGCAATGCGGGATCAATTACTTCATGCTGCTTTTTGGGATAAGGATCTCGCAGTAAGAAAAGCGTCATGTATTATGCTGGCAGATCAATACGGTACAAAAGGCCAAAAGCTAATTGCGGCCAGTGGAAAACAAAAGGCAGGTATTATCAGGCGCGCTATCAGCCTGGCCATGATGCGGGATCACGATAAAAGCATGGTACATTTAATGAAGCATCCCATTATAATTATTGTTCTGGTTACTTTGGGCCTTATGTGGGTGCGTGTGATCCGGGAAGGCAAAAATATTGCCCGACAAACAGCCGGGGGTACACTTGGCGCATCCATTTCCGGAATACTGGTCGGTTCATTTTTAGGCATTGCTTTAACTATAGCCCGGCACGTACATAGTTTTGAGGGAACAACGACAATCCTTGTTCTGTTAAGTCTAGGGGCTATCGCCGGGGCATTTGGAGGCTTTGGCGTCAGCCTGGGGATAGTAACCATGCAGAATATCTCTTTCCGGCATAGTCATTGGTGGGCCATCATTGGTGGTATGATTGGTGGATTTGCTATCGGAGCTCTACTTTATATGTTGGAAGTTGATATAACTCGAATTTTATTCGGGCAAAAACTGACCGGTGTTACCGGAGCGCTTGAAGGATTAATCATTGGTGGAATGCTGGCCTTGGGAAAAGTTATTGCAGAGCAATTTATCTCGCCAAAGCTTTGGCCTAAAGTAACCGGAAGTGCAATAGGGGCGATGATTGGCGCTATTATTTTAACTTCTATTGAGGGCAATTTATTCAGCGGTACTATTGAAATCATCGCCAAGTCATTTTCAAAATCCAGTATCAATTTGGAACCATTAGCGTCGTTTTTTGGGGAAGTCAACTTTGGTAAAATTTCCCGCATTGGTTTAGGCGCTATTGAAGGTTTTATGTTTGGGGGATTTCTTACGCTTGGGATGGAAAAAATGAAAAAGTAATTTCGGGATATTAATCAATAATGGTTGAAAGTAATGATTCCTTTTGCATGAGTTTTTCCATATCTTCCAGTGTTACCGCTTCACTGAAAAGGAAGCCCTGATATTTATAACATTTATGTTCATTGAGCAGATACAGATCTTCCACGCGCTCAACACCTTCGGCAACCACTTCTTTATTTAGATTTTTTCCCAGTAATATAATTGAATTAACCAGTTCACGATGTCTCGGACTACTGCCAATGTATTTAATAAAGGAACGATCAATTTTAATGGTAGCTGCGGGCACTTTATGAAGGTAGGAAAGCGAAGCATAGCCAACGCCAAAATCGTCAAGGGCCATTTTAATACCCATTTTTTCCAATTCGTTGATATTATTAATCACTTCAGGCTGATCATCCAGATAACTGGTTTCAGTAAGTTCCAGCTGCAGATTCTTCGGGTCAAAATCCGTTAAGCGTAAAATATCTTCTATTTTATGTATGAAATCCCGGGATCGCAGTTGTTTAGCTGAAAAATTTACAGACAGTAGTAATGGTTTTTTTATTTTTTTTAATAATTTGGCATAATCCTCACAAGCCCTAAAAAATATCCACTCGCCAATATCAGAAATCAGGTTGGTTTTTTCTGCAACCGGAATAAAAGTTTCCGGTCTCACTTCTCCTAACTCAGGATTATTCCAGCGGACCAGAACTTCCGATCCAAAAATCCGATAATCATTCAAATTTTTTACCACCAATGGTTGATATAATAACCGAAGCTGATTACCGAACGAATTTTTTTTAATCATTTCGTTTAGTTTTTTTTCAATCTTTAAAATCTTAACAGAATATTCGGTTCTTGCATTTGAGAAAAATTGAAAGGCGTTTTTTCCAATTCGTTTTGCACTATAGAGAGCGGTTTCGGCATTTTGAACGAGTGATCGTATATCTTTACCATCTTTTGGAAAGAGGACAATGCCCATACTGGTAGTGATGGAATCAATTCGATTACCGTTAAATTGATAAGGTTTGCTTAAATAACTATTAATTTTTTCAACAATCTTGCCGGCGCCATATTCATCATCCACATTCTGTACAATAACTGCAAACTCATCTCCATCGATACGGTAAACGTAATCAGATTTTCGAACACACTGATTAAGACGGTCACTCACTTCTTTTAATAGCAAATCGCCGACATCGTGTCCTAATTCTTCATTGACAAATTGGAAATTATCCAGATCACAAAATAAAATAGCCAATTGTCTCTGATCTTCGTATCGCTCCCATTCATTCTGAATCTGTTCCAGTTGATCCTGAAATGCCGTCCGGTTTTTTAATCCTGTCAACCGGTCGTGATATGCCAAATATTTTAATTCTTTTTGTCCCAGTACCGCTGCATTTAAATTATTACCAATCAGCATAACATGAGTTATTTTTCTGCTTTTGGAATTATTGTAAAACGGCCGGAAATATCGTTTATAATACAGCGTGCGTTTCTGTTGAGGTAGGTACAGTTTTTCAGTAAAACTAACCATTTTCTTTTCTTTTATAGAACGGTTTAAATACATACGTCTGTTCTTGGCAGCATCCGGTTCAATGCCAAGAATATTAAACAAATAGCCGTCATCTTTGCCAATAAGATTTTTACGAATAATTTCATCGCTGGCATAACATTTATTTACAAATTGATATTTACCCTCAATATCATACATAGCAATTTCAATAGGCAAATCATGAAAAAATTCGCGGACTTCCTCAGAATTTATAAATTGAGGAATACTAATCGGCATATGCTCATTTTCTGGTATTTGGCTTGGTAATGCTGAAGCAGCTACAGACATCAAAATCCTTCTGCTTAATTATCTTCAAATTACACTTTCGACTGATGTTGGATAACACTTTATCGAACAAACCAGAAATTAGTCATATAGGCTAAATATTTATTACCGCTGCCAGCAGTGTCCGGTTGATTTCAAGTCATTCCCAAATAAAGAATATTTTAATTTTTTTCCATTCCGATAAATAATGGATTGGCCGGGGCGGATCGTGAACGATCAGACTATGTTGGTAAATAAAAAAAATATCTTCTATTTTGATTATTTTTTGTAACTGTAAAATTGATTCTTTATGCATTAAATATGAAAAAGCGCTGTTTTTAACCAGTTATCGTAATACAGATTAAAAATCCGAATCTCACGAACGATTATGGAATTATTCCCCGGGAGCGCATAGTTTGAAATCAAAAAAAATAAATAACAACGACTGTTTGGATAATTTGAACAGTTTACACAATGAAATTAAGCGGCTCTCTTCCAAACTGGAAGAACAACAGACTTTATTAAATCAATATAAGTCTTTATTATTTAAATTTGAACTTCTTTGTGAAAAAACGGATAGAGCTTATTGTATATGTGATTCTAATGGCAGTATCCTTTTAATTAATCAAAATGCGGCAAATTTTTTTGGATTTACGCCATCGGAATTACTTAACCAAAACCTGATTGATATAAATAATAGAACAGAACTATTTACTGCATCGGGTAAACGGA
>JAFGKZ010000066.1 GCA_016928315.1 Calditrichaceae bacterium | reverse complement strand
TTCATAGGCGCTGAACACGCTATCCATATCGCATATAAATTTGCATTATTCTAACCCTCCCCTGGCCCCTCCCTGATATCAGGGAGGATAATCAAATGGGTGGGTTATTTCTTTAAATCATACTACTAATTTTTATTTGCTTCCATTATTCTATTCACCGTTTCATAGGCGCTAAGCACACTATCACTCATCCCGATACCGCGACGGAAATTACCGGCAAAATACAATCCGGGGATCTGTTCCTCTAAATCCGAATACATTTTCTGGATTTCCGGATAACCCATGGTGTATTGAGGAATAGCCCGCGGCCATTTCTTTATTTTAATGAAATCCGGTTTACCATTCAAACCCACCAGATCATTTAAATCATTAAGTACAATTTCTTCCAGTTTATCATCCGGTAGTAAACCGTTTTCTGGCTGACGCGTACCGCCGACAAAAGTAGTGAATGCCGCATAGCCTTCCGGCGCTCTCTTTGGAAAAATATTTGAGCTCCAAATACTGCCCAGAATTTGTTTATTTTCTATTTTTGGTATCAGAAAACCAAAACCATCCAATTCCCTTAAAATCTTATCCTGTTTGAATCCCATAAAAACCACGGCCACCGGCGGATATTCGGTTTTTTCAATCTGCTGCGCTTCCTGAAACGCCAGATTACCAAGAATTTTTGCCAGCCCATCCGCAGGCGCGGATAATAATACCAAATCGAAAGTCTTTGATTTTTTATCTCCATCGGCCGTGATCTCAATTTCCAATCCATTATTATGCTTATTTAATACCTCAACCTCCGCGTTCAGTGTAATTTTTTCACCCAGTTTTGCTGCGATGGTGTCCGGGAAAATCTGCATCCCGTCGATAAATGAAAATAATTTGGCCCGGTCTTTGGAAACTTCTCCTCGTTTTTTACGCTCCCTGGCTCCCTTAATGGTACCCTTTATAAAACTGCCGTATTTTTGTTCAAGCGCATAAAGCTTAGGGAAAGCCGCCTGCGTACTGAGATTTTCCGGATCACCGGCATATACACCCGCAACAAACGGATTAATCGCGTAATCTAAAAATTCCTCACCCAGCCGGTAACGTACAAAATCAGCCAATGATATATCTTGGCCATCGGTCGGTCTTATGAATGGTTCTTTTAATAAACGTAATTTGGCGCTGGTAGAAAACAACTTGGTCTTTAAAAATTTGGGCGGTGACATAGGAATGGGATGCAATTTACCATCACGCACAACGTAACGATTATTGGAGGCCTGGTTGCCGTAAACCTTTTGATCTTCCAAACCAAGTTCACGGATTAATTCACGCAAGGTATCAGAAGTTTCCAGCGCACTGTTCGGACCAAGATCAATTAAATAGCCGTTTTCTTTTTCCGTGATAATGGAACCGCCCACACGATCTTCCTTTTCAAATACCTGAACATCGAATCCATTTTTATCCAGCCAGTAAGCGCAGCACAAACCAGATATACCAGCCCCTACGATGGCTATTCGTTTTCCTTTGCTATTCGTCTTGGTCATATTATTAAATCCTGTGTCGTTAAAATCAAGCAAATTTTTCTTTATATCGCGTCAAAATCAAGTCAGTCAGGGCATCAATAAAAATCGGATCCGTATTGAGTGCATCAATCCGTTTAAAATTTGTTATGCCTTTTTGTTCGGCCAAATCTTTGTAAAGCATCCCGATTTCATAAATGGTTTCCGAATTATCCGCCACAAATCCTAATGGATAGACCAGCAAATCTTTGACACCCTGCTCAGCTAATTTTACGACCATCTCATCCGTTTGCGGGCTGAGCCATTCAATCGGCCCTACTTTGCTTTGATAACATAAATGGACTTTGATATCATTTGGCAATTGTTTTTGAATTAATTTTACCGAGCGCTCGATCTCATCGCGATAGGGATCGCCTTTTTTAATACGTTTCATTGGAATACTATGAGCGCTCAGCATTAGATTCTTATAACCCGTATCATTTAACTCTTTATTTATTCGCTCAACCATTGCCTTTATAAATAAGGGATGAGCACCATAGCGGTCAATGATTGTGATATTCTCATCAGGGAATGTTTTATCTTTATTTAATCGGTTAATAAGTGATACCAGCGATCCGGTAGTCGTTGTAGAATAATAAGGATACAACGTTACGATGATCAATTGTTCATAACCTTCTTTAATGATTTTTTCCCATACTTCTTCAACAAACGGATACCAGTATCGCATGGCTGCGAATACCTTAAACCCGGAATTGCCATTTGTATTCAGTTTTGATTCAAGCAGTTCGGCTTGCTTATAGGTGATATCTGTAAGCGGTGTCTTGCCGCCGATCTTTCGATAGATTTCAGTACTCTCCGGCGCACGTTTTTTGGCAAACCAGGCAATAAACTTCCGGCGTAAAAATCCCGGTAAAGGAATATCAATAATATCCGGATCCATAAAAATATTATAAAGATAACATTCTACCGCATCCAGTTCGTGCGGCCCGCCCATATTGGATATAATTACGGCTGTTTTCATTGTTCCTTTCGGGATTCGGATTTCGATTACCCACCCCTTTTAATTCCCCTCCCTGTTAACAGGGAGGGGATAATGGGGAAGGTAAATATATCAAACTGTCCTGGAAAACTGTGGTTTATTTTTTTCTTTTTGCTTTAAATAAAAATCAAAATTCATGGCAATGTTGCGCACTAATAACCGGCCGGCTGTGGTCACTGTAATCTGATCACCAGCCAATTCTACTAATTCATCATCCTCAAACTGTTTAAGCGCTTTAAGTGCATCGGCAAAATAAGAATCAAACTCAATCTTATATTTGGATTCAATCTTTTCTTTTTGAAGCCGGAAATTACACATCAACTCTGTAATGACTTCACGCCGCAGCTGATCATCCTCATTTAACTCAACGCCGCGCATAACCGGAATTTCACCTTCATCCAGTTTTCTGTAATATTCATCGAGGGTTTTATAATTCTGCACATACAAATCCGAAAGCATACTTATACTGGTAATGCCAACAGCCAGCAAATTAATACCGGCATGGGTGGAATAGCCCTGAAAATTCCTGTACAGTGTGCTATTTTTCATGGCTAAGGTTAACTCGTCTTCCGGCCGTGCAAAATGATCCATACCGATATAAACAAATCCATTCGATGTTAACTTCTCGATACTCAATTTTAATAATTGCAGTTTAATATCCGGGCTGGGCAGCCACTCATCTTTAATTAACCTCTGATGTTTGATCATTTGTGGTAAATGGGCATAATTAAACACAGCCAGCCGGTCCGGTTTCATATTCAGAATGGAATCTATGGTCTTTTCAAATGTATCAACTGTTTGGTAGGGCAGTCCATACATCAAATCCAGATTCAAACTTTCGAAGCCCAGTTCCTTAGCCCATCCTACGGTTTGACGGGTTAAATCTTCCGGTTGAATCCGGTTAACCGTTTTCTGTACTTTGGGATTAAAATCCTGCACACCCATACTGCAGCGATTGAAGCCGACCTCTTTTAAAGCTACCATATGATCCCGTGTTAGTTCACGGGGATCAATTTCAACGCTGACTTCCGCAGTGTCTTTAAAATCAAAATACTTTTGAATGAGGCGGCCAAGGCGCCGGATTTGCTCCGGACTCAAATGTGTTGGTGTGCCCCCGCCCCAGTGTAACTGGACAATTTTTCGTTCAGGACTTATTTTTGATTTGAGCAATGCCATTTCTTTTTCAAGGTAATCGATATATGTTTCAATTTTTTGACGGTTACGCGTGACCATCATATTGCAGCCGCAAAAATAGCAGAGCGTATCACAGAAGGGCAGATGGAAATACAGAGAAATATCCTTATTGGCTAATGCCTGATCGTCATTTTTAAGATGTGTTTCAAATACTTCCACACCAACGCCTTCATGGAAATAAGGCGCCGTAGGATAGCTGGTATAACGCGGTCCGGGCCGGTCATACTTTTTCAAAAGATCAATATCTACTTTTATGTGATTCAATGACATTTAAATACCAAATAATTATATTACAATTTTTGAAACTAACTCTCCCCATTCGCCAATTACGCCAGAGGGCGGATCAGTATGCCGACTGACTGGCGAATTTCCCATCCCTGATATCAGGGAGGGGCAGGGGTGGGTCACTTCCAAATTTTACATCACCCTTTTTCTCATATTTCAAAGGGGACTAAATTATTTCCTCAACTTCGCACTTCGCTCGTGAACATAATCCACTAAGAACTGCACATTATCCACTGGGATGTCCGGTAAAATACCATGGCCCAGATTGAAAACATGTCCGCTTTCCGAACCGAATATATTTAATATTTTATCCGTTTCCTCTTTAATAATTTCTCTGCTGCCATAAAGCGCCGTCGGATCCAGATTGCCCTGCAGAGCAAACTTTTTACCTAATCGGTCTTTTGCCGATGCTATATCGGTCATCCAGTCCACACCCAGCATGGCGGCGTCGCTATCACTCAATTCTTCCAGCAAACTTAATCCGCCTTTGCTGAATAATACTACAGGCTTATTTAATGGTTTCAGTGATTTGGCAATTTTTTTCATAAACTTTCCGGAGTAAGTGTTATACAAGTGAACCGGTAAAATGCCGCCCCAGGTATCAAAGACCTGAACCGCCTGGACGCCGGCTTCGACCTGCATTTTCAGGTACCGTATCACGGAATCTGTTAGCATATCCAATAATTTTATCAGCCGATCCGGTTCGCTGTACATGATACTTTTAATGAATTTAAAGTGCCGGGTCGGCTTGCCTTCAATCATATAAACCGCCAGGGTAAACGGCGAACCGCTGAATCCGATCAACGGGATTTGAACCGGCAGTTCCTGTCTGAGCATTTTGACAGCCTTTGCCACATAACTCAGTTTATCTTCCAAACCATCGGAATTCAATTCCGATAACTCTTTTTCAATAAAAATCTGGGGTGATAATTTCGGACCATGATTTTCAAGAAACTCCAGTTTCTGTCCCAGCGCTTCCGGAATAACCAGTATATCTGAAAACAGAATCGCCGCATCAAATCCGAAACGACGGATAGGCTGCAAGGTTACTTCGGTTGCCAATTCGGGTGTTTTGCAGACAGTAATAAAATCATGTTTTGAACGCACTTCCATATATTCCGGCAGATAGCGTCCGGCCTGGCGCATAATCCAGATGGGCGTATGCGGGGTCTTCTTTTTATTTATCGCATCAATGTAAATGTAATTCTGTTCAGACATAATAGTATTCTTTTAAATTAAAACTATGTGATTCTATTTGTAATTTCCTTAAAATCTAACCCACACTTCAACCACTCCCTGCAAGCAGGGAGGAGATTGGGGAGGGTAAATTATTCCAATGAATTCCGATTTCCAAAATAATCCACAAGCGCTTTCACCATATCTTCCTGCAATCCTTTTTCAGGAATTATATCAACGTTAAATCCGCCTTGTTTGATTGCTTCCGCTGTCGTTGATCCGATAGCCGCAACGACTCCTTTTTTATGTTTAAAATTATCGCAAACCTTTGGCCCAAGGATTTGAGTAAAACAATTAAAAGCCGAAGGACTAAAGAAGAGTACGGCGTCAATCTCATTTTGTTTAATAGCATTCAAAACAAGATCTACAGATGAATTAAGATAGCACTCATTTTTGTATACAGTTACACAGTTTATCTTGGCGCCTAATTTTTCCAAGCCAATTTTCAGCTCATCCCGGGCAATTTCCGATGTTGGATTCAATATTCGGGCACCATTAATATTCTTATTTTGGAATGATTCAATCAATCCCGCCGCAGAAAATGTTTCCGGTATCAGATCGGCTTTAAAGCCAAATGACTCCAGCTCTCTTAACGTTTTCTTTCCGACCACAGCGATTTTATTTTTATATGCTTTGGAATTTAGTTCCCTGGCCCGATTCCAGAAATAGCGTACACCATTGGCGCTGCTGAAGATAATCCAGTCATACTGGTTAATATTCTGCAAAGCAGCATCGCAATCAGTCCAATCATCCGGGGTGGATATTTTAATTGTCGGAAACACCAGGCATTCTGCGCCGTATGTTTCCAGCGATTTTACCAAATCGTCAGCCTGGTCTTTATCCCTCGTAATGATTATTTTACGGTCTCGAAGCGGTTTATCCATTCTAATTTGCCAGCAGCTCCTGTGCTCCCTGTTTAATAAAAGATTGTGCCAGTTGCCGTCCTAATTTTTCAGCTTCTTTAACAGTACCTTCCGTCTTTTCACGATAAATGGTTTCGCCGTCATCACTGCCGACAAATCCGATCATTTTAATCCTATCATTTTCAACCCTGGCATAGGCGCCAACCGGAAACTGGCAGCCGCTGTCCAGCTCATTTAAAAATGCCCGTTCGGCCGTAACGGCATCAAAAGTTTCCTGGTGAGAAATCAATCGGACCACCTCGTTTACAGCCGCATCATCAGCGCGGATTTGCACACCAACAGCGCCCTGCCCTACACCCGGCACCATCTCTTCGGGATTAAAACTATAATATTTCACATGATCCAATTCCAATCGGTATAACGCAGCCCTGGCCATGATAATGCCATCCAGATTTTGCTGATAGAGTTTATTTAACCTCGTTTCAATATTGCCTCGTAAATCCTGTATATCCAAATCAGGTCTCAAATGCAACAATTGTGAGCAGCGGCGGATACTTCCGGTGGCTACCGAAGCGCCTTCGGCTAACTCATTTAAACTTAAGCCGTCTTTGGTAACCAGGGCGTCTTCGGCCGGGCCGCGTTCCGGCACGGCCGCTAAAATTAAACCATCCGGCATTACCGATGGCAAATCCTTCAGACTGTGCACAGCCGCATCGATCCGGTTTTTGATAAGGGCTTCCTCAATGGCTTTTGTGAATACTCCCTGACCGCCGATCTGCGCTAAGGATGAATGCTGATCGCGATCCCCTTCTGTTTTTATAATGATGCGTTCAAATTCGATATTTGAATTGGTTTGTCGCAATAATTTCTCAATATAATTCGCCTGCCACAGAGCCAGACGGCTGCCACGCGTACCGATTCTGATTTTCTGCATAATTAATCCGCTTCTCCGTCAACTTCGTACAGTTCAAAAAACAATTCAACCTGTTCCTGGTATTTTTCCAAATCCGATGAACTCTTTTTCAACATTTTAATATGCTGATGCATAACTTTATTCATAATACTCTGAGTTAAATACTCAATTTCTTCCATGCCGTTGTTTGGCAGTTTATTCCGAAGCCGATCCAGTTCTTTTTGCCGGATGGAATCGAAGTGCTTTTTAATCCGTCCGATCACGGAAGCCATAGAGTGCGACATCATCCATTTTTTAAATTCAGCAATGGATTCATCAATGATTTCCTGGGCCTTCGGTATTTCTTTTTTCCTTTTTTCAAGATTGGCCTGTACAATCCCATTCAGATTATCAAGATTGTATAAAAAGACACCGTCAATATTTTCTACTTCGGGATCAATGTCCCGCGGCATGGCTAAATCAATGATAAAAATAGGCTCGTAATTGCGCTTTTTACAAACAGGATTCAATATCTCTGTTGTCAGGATGTATTCTTTACTCGATGTAGCCGATATAACTATGTCAACGTCATCAAGGGCTTCATTTAATCCGGAAAGCGGATAGGCCTTTCCGTCAAACTTTTCAGCCAGCGCTTTTGCCCTGGATTCCGTCCGGTTTACGATGCGTATATTGGGAATACCTTTATCCTTAAAGTGAATAGCGGCCAGCTCCGCCGTTTCCCCCGCGCCAATTAAAAGTACGGATTTATTTTCAAACTTATTAAATATCTTACGCGCCAGCTCTACGCCGGCAAAGCTCACCGACACCGCGCCTTCAGAAAGGAACGTATGGGTACGCACCATTTTTTGCGCACGCATTCCAAAATCATATAATTTATTGATCTGGGTATCGGCAGCCCCGATATCACGGGCAAGATTATAAGCTTCTTTAATCTGACCGGTAATTTGCGGTTCGCCCAGAATCTGGCTATCCATTCCGGATATGACATTAAAAAAATGATTGACCGCAGTATAACCGCTTTGAGTTGTCGTGATCTGTTCATCAGTAAAATAAGAACATTGCTTATAATCATTAAGCCACTGACGGATTTCAGGTAATGCGACAGCGTAATTTTCACCGCTGACATATATCTCGGTGCGGTTGCAGGTAGATACAATTAACGCACCATCAATACCGAACGTTTTGATCCATTGAGATAAGGCGAAACGCTGCTCATCCGGACTCAGGGCAGCCTGATCCCTGATTTCCACAGATGCGGTTTTATGTGAAATTCCGAAATATCCAAGCGGGATATAATCTGTCATTTAAAAAAACCTGTGAAAGGACTCCATAAAAAACATTACAAGACCACTGACAATCAGTAATACAAAAAATCCGCTTAACGCTAAATTTGCCATCCAGCGGCCGCGCCATTTCATTATTCTGGATAACAAATACCCAAAGAAATAAAACAGCCATATGGCATCTGATAAAAGGACTTTGGGATCCATCGGAAAATAGGTGCCAAATACCCGATTGGACTGAATATGTCCGTGCATAATACCCAAACCCAGCAGAATTATACCAATCACTACGGATCGAATACTCATTTTTTCCAGATAGGATAATGCCGGTAATTGTGAATATAATAAGCCCATCTTTTTTTTCTTTAGATTGCGATTTTGAATGATATACATCAGGGCATAAATCGCCGAAAGTGATAATGCCGTGTAACCCATAACCGACATGGATGCGTGGATGGCAAAATAGGGATTGGTTAACAGCTCGCTGGTTTCTTTTTCCCATGTCAGATAAAAAGTGGATATTACTTCCAGAATGAATGCAAAAGATAATATAAACAAACCCGATGCCCGATTATTCAGGCTGAGTTCTATAATTATATAAACAAATAAAATCGATAACGCCAAAAACGAAAATGAATCGTGAATGGATGACAATGGCATGGTGCTGAGTGAAAAAGTCCGGATAGCCAGTTCTAAAATATGGATAATCAGTAAACCAACCAAAAAGGGTGTTGTTTTATTAGGATGTGTCCGGATGGTACCTGTAAAAATTCTGTAATATAAAATCACCACTGCTAAATAAAATAACGGGAGCAAATAACTAATCGTATAACTGATTGTTTTCATCGACACCCTTCGTTAATATTTGAGCTGTTTAAGTTACTTTTTTTTATTTCCAAAAACAAACCATTCAGTTGATCTGTTACAGGGATTATCATAGTATTATCTATTGCTCACTGATCATTAACTTTAAATTAATAACGTTTTTTGTATGGTCT
This sequence comes from Calditrichaceae bacterium, assembly GCA_016928315.1. Classification (GTDB taxonomy): domain Bacteria; phylum Calditrichota; class Calditrichia; order Calditrichales; family Calditrichaceae; genus JAFGKZ01. The sequence goes on along the minus strand of JAFGKZ010000066.1, from coordinate 6,633 downwards.
AATAATCCATAAAGTCTATCTTAAATTTATGAGGTCATAAAATTGTTTCATGTTAGATCAATTTCTCTGTTAATTAACAGGAATTCGATATAAGCAATTTAATTAGATAAATTCGGTAAGTAAATTGGAAATGGCTATACGATTAACCATCTCTGTCCTTGTCCGCCATTCACGCCAATGGGAGGATACGGCTTTAGCCGGGGTGGGTCAAACAGTCCAAATTAATCCAAAAACTACATTCCCAACTTAACAGAACCTAATTTATTGAATTTCAATTTAGTATAATTCTTAGGTCGAACTCAGGTTATTTTAGATAACCGGATTCAGCTAATCGTTTACCCATCATCACATAGTCTTCCGGCTCATCCGGCGTAAGCGTTGCCAGACCATCCACATAGCGGTTAAACATACAGAACGCAGCGGATATCAACACAGTGTCATGTATAGCTTTATCATCCGCGCCGGCATTTCGCGCTTTATCAATATGGGATTGTTCAACAGAAAGCCCGCTTTGCTGAACGGCCAGGGCGATCTTTATTAATGTCTGCATTTTTTCTGATAGCGCTTCATCATTATTCCTGAAGATGACCTCTTCAACGATTTTATTATCGTCGTCCGAAAATAGATGTCGGGCTGTCTGGGCATGGGAATGCATGCAGTATTTACAGTGATTGACCTGCGATACTTTTGCCGCGATCAGCTCACGTTCAGCCCCGGACAGCGAAGAAGCGCCCCTGAGTAACTGCTGCGCAAAAGCGCTCAAATGCTGACCCGTATCCGAGTAAGCAGTTAACAGACTGCGCATACCGGGTACGGATTCGGGTAATTTTATATAGGGCATAATGATAATTTCCTGCTATATACAACGGTTATTATTACTGAATTACAATCAAATACCGGAACAGAATATTTCCGATAATTATCATTTTATTCCAGACTGCTCTTTGTATTTAAAAGGAACGATATTTCCGCCAAAGCTGGCAGTGATTAGTTCAGTGAAGGGATATGTCCCCATTCCAGTCAGCTCTTAATCATACCACAGTCATGTGCTTAATAATGAGCCATGTTCCATTTATTTTTCTTAGCGCCAGCATATTTCTGCCAATAGCTTTTTCCCCGGCATTGGTTGCTTCATACCTGCACACAAGAACCGCCAGTTCACAGGAGCAGGTTATAGATAAAAGCTCTATCGTATCGATATGTCCGCCCATGCTGATTCCACTTTGAAAATACTCAACGATACGATCCCTGCCATTGGCAACAAGTCCGATAACATGGGATGACATATAAACGGCGTCTTCGGCATATAAGGGAATAAGCTGCTTGGCGTCACCGCTGTTATAGGCAGCCTGCCAGCGTTTAACACTATAATTAAATCCTGCTGACAGCGAATCGGGAACACCTGGAAATTTATTGTCATTGGCAAATACCAGAGAAGCGAGAAGCAATGTTGCGGACAAAATATAAATTCTTTTCATATATGGTTTCCATTCATTTAAAATATTTTGTCTTGATTAATCCTAACTAAGCTGCTTTGTATTTTACAGAATAAAATTATTTAGTGTTTATACGTTTACATTGACGTCTTTGCAGGCGCCTGTTTTATTTTAATTCGGCAGGATCGTTACTATTATCCTTTTGTACCTTGATAACGGGGGCATTCCCTTATCTGTAACTTTTAAAATAAAATGAGCCGTTTCTTGTTTTTTAATCTGCGGAGCGACCACATAAGCTCCATGCGAATTCTCTGCGCCCTCAATGGTTATCATTTTTTTATAGGAACCCGCTTCCGGATAATGAAACCACAGATAACTGAGATTATCGCCATCGGGATCATGGGATTCAAAGGCGTCCAGACCAAAGCCCTCTCCCGCTTTTACTGCAATATGCTCGGGATTTCCTAATACCGGAACGGGCGGATGATTGGCTTCCTGATATGATTTTATACACCAATCCATGCGGGCGGCAAAATCATTTTGAAAATCATCCCGCCAGCGCCACAATGTCTCCTTATAACCGGTAAAAGAAACGGTATCTTTCCCGACGGTTCGTCCGTATTCCCTGTGAATATATGGCGTAAAGGTATCAATGGCATTGGTCCATATGTCCCTTGTTTCCGGAGCGATGGTAACAATGGATCCGCCTTTTTTTGTCAGGGCAAAATCCGGTGTGTACAGTTCATAGCGGCCGCCCCAGCCGCCCCAGTCAGGATGTTCCGCATTATTCAGTCCATTGGGTATAAGCGCCAAATACGAGGGCGTATCGCCCTCCATGCCCCAGGCTACATCCGGATATTCAGCCCCGAGAGGCCCGTGACCCTGCTGTATGTTCCGGGCCAGCCAGGTATTGCCTATTTTTTCATTATTTATACCATCAACAAAGGTATTAATAGCAGACCATGTGGCGCTGCCGTAATCATCGCCAGGAGTAACAATGTAAAACAAATCGGGAAAATTATTTCTGATCCATATGCCGCTGTCGTCCTGATCGGATATGGTATAAACCCGAAGTTTAGCCATTAATTTTTTAACTTCCGCCTCATTTTTTATAGATTTTATTTTATGTAAAGCCTGGGCAAGCGTATTGACGCCTCCCCAAACAGACAGCCATAAGGGGCGCTCATCTTTTTCTTCCAAAATCTTTATAATCCAGTCCGAACCTTCCGAATCTTTACCATCGCCAACGCCCGTCATACCGTATTTTGGCAATCCACGCTTTACAAGTTTTAATAATGCATCGGCATCCGGGAATCCGGCCTCATGCCTGAGAAGATTGGCCTGCACTTTGCCATAAGCATGAATTACCTTCTCAATGGATTCAGGATGGACCCTATCTCTCTGCCAGCAGGAGGTCGTAGCGATCAATCCTTTAATATCAATTTGATTCGAATACAGAAGCAACCGAACCAATGATTGGGTATCATCCGGATCGGCTTCAATATCGGTCAATACGATTACCCTGTGTTTATGATCCGGCTGGGCAACAACAGTCTGGAAAACGAATATCATAATGAATACAGTTAATGTAAAAATAGTTTTCATGATATTATTACTCCGTAAATTAATAATCTTTATTTTAATTAACACATTTCATAAATACTGGGACAAGCACAAGATGACGTGAATCGGAGTATCGAATCACGCCGGAATCCTGATCCCGCCCGGGTTTATCTGATATTCTATTCCTAATTATTCAACAGGCAGTCCTCCGGCCAAGATCAGGCCATCGACTGACTTATCCAACGACCGTTTTAGATTATAGCTCATTCCTCACACAATCTAACCTTATTCTCTATAATTCATAAAATCTATATTTACCAGCCCTTCTTCCCACCAATAGGGATATTCACCAGCCACTCTTTGATCCCAGCAGCCGATTAAACCTATGCGGGTTCCTTTCGCCTCAAAATAATAAAATATACTACCGGCTAAATCAATATATGGAACAATCAAATAGGTATGAGTAGAATTCTTTTTATATGGATTCACCGGCATCAGATTTATATTTATAGAACCTAGAATTGTCCGAAAACAAGATTCCACCCCCGGAAGCACCTCATACAAATCAACCAAGATGGAAGGATTCAAAACTCCTGCAAAATACAAGGAAAAATAAGTCTCGCCGAATAAATTATGTGATATAATTTGAACTGGTCTTAGCTCTTCATCAAAAATATTCCATTCAAAATATGCGCTGTCATAAACTAAGTGTGTATAAATAGAATCAAATTTGATATTTATCTCGCTATATTTCCAATATGTTTTAAATCTTACATTATTTAAGTTTATACTGGAATCCCGAACCAGGTATCGAATTGCACCAAGTTCTTGCATGAACAAGTTTGAAGTATCTGAATTTGGGCGAAGGTTGTTCGTCCACCAGATATCCATAAACTGCGCTTCGACTGAATCAGCGTGATCAAATGTCAATATTCCGGGATCAATGTAGTAGTATTGAATTTCATTTCTTTTACTGTTCTCATCAGTATTCAGTAAAGCTGGGCCTTTTTTACATCCGAAAATAACAATTATGACAAATAAATATAAAAAAGAATTTTTCATATTCATTAACTTTAATTAAAACTAGTGTTTTCGCTGTAATTAAGTCTGTGTACTCTAGCGATGGATACCGCAATATAACACCGCATGCTTCATTTTATCAAGTCCTGAACTTTGAAAAAACTATAGCTGATCTTTTTGGATGATTTATTGCTTTTTAGGCAAATCAGAAAAAATTAAACAGAACGAACATTTAATCAATTATTAAGCTGATTGGCGTATTTGAACTGAATTATTTGATTCGCTAAATTGGTGATCTCATTATTAAATCGTAAAACTATGCTGCTAATCGAAATTATTATCATTGCTGTTTCCCTTGCTATGGACGCTTTTGCCGTTTGTATCAGCGCGTCGTCTACGGGAATGATATGTGACAGACGCGCCAAATTTCGGCTTTCCTTCCATTTTGGCCTCTTCCAGTTTATGATGCCGGTAATAGGCTGGTTTATCGGATTAAACATTCTCACCTATATTGCTTTCATCGATCACTGGATTGCCTTTGCTCTGCTGGCTTATGTCGGTATAAGAATGATTCAGGAATCGCAAAACGACAATACTGATATCCAAAAATCCAATCCGTCCAGGGGAATAAACCTGGTAATTCTTTCCATCGCAACCAGCATAGACGCCCTGGCTGTCGGTTTAAGCGTCGGTATTCTTGATCTTGAAATATGGTATCCCAGTTTTTTAATCGGAATTATTACCGCCGGTTTATCCCTTATCGGTATACAACTGGGTCAAAAATTGGGCAGACGATTTGGCAAGCGTATGGAATTGATCGGAGGCTTAGTATTAATAGGTATAGGTTTACGCATTTTAATTACTCATTTATTTTTCTAATGCTGTCGTATATATTTTTTGCTAAAATGAAATAGGATAATTTCAGAATAAGTTATAGGGGTAAAGTTATTTTTACATAAGACGATAATCTTTAACAAGTTAAAACCAATATAAACAATAAAGTACAATCCGGCAGTAAAAAAATGAACGCGCTATACGATATACATGATCCGGAATATAAACGGATAAAATACGAAATTTTTGAAAAAGACAGCTTTAAGTGCCAGTCATGCGGTATGGGTGCACCCGTTGTTACACTTCAGCTTATCCGGATTCAGGACACCTTGCAAAACGATAAATGGCTGGATACCGCTTTTCTGTCCACGTCCTGTAAAATCTGCGAGAAAAAGAAATCCGGCGCTGACGAAAAAAATATGCAAAATGTATTTATGAGTATTGACGAACTGGAAGAGCGTCTTCAGCAGTTAAAGATGCTTATTAACTGGCGCAAAGGTATGCTGAATATACGCAAACAGCAGTTAAACAAAATAATCATTTACTGGGAACATAAAATTGCAGGATTTGAAACAAGCAACGCTCAGAAAAAATACCTGGCTGCCTATATCAGTAAATATTCCTGCGATGAGATTCAATCGGCTATGGATATGGCTATAGATAAATTCATCAAATATGATGACGATGGAAATTTAGATCAATCATCCATTCTAACCGCTTTTAGCAAGATTCCGGAAATCTGCCAGACAAAAACCGAAATTATCAACGCGCACGAGTCGGACGGACTTCAGCGAATTCATAATCAGCTTAAACAAACCATTAACGGTTTTTTTGATCCCAATCGTGCCTCACAGTGGTTGAATTACGCGCGCAGCTGGGAAGTGCCTATTGATGATCTCTTTAAAATGGCATCATCCGTTAAAAGCTGGACTGAATTTTCGATTCAGGTTGACAAAATGGTTGAAAAACAGAAATATATTCTAAGCCGCGGCCGGGCCGATCATACGTTCACAATCATCTGATTTAAATTAGTCATTTCCCGCAAAAACACTTAGAAATAGAGTCTCGTTATTCTATATTTCAGGAATAGATAGTAATCATATACTATTTATATTTTCCAACCTGTACAATTCACATATTCACCGCACTACAGACAATAATCTAAGATAAAGAGTCCGAGATTAAAAAGCTGTTGACATTTTTTCAGGGTATGTTTTAGAATTGATGAATATATTCTTTAATAAATATGGTTCATTCGGTTTTTAAGTACATCAATTCAAGATCAAACAAAATCATAAAAACATCAGTAAAACAAATTATATATATAGAAAATACCGTTTATAATCAGAATAAATTTCATCCTTACGAGATTCATTAAATTATCAAATATGTTTTTTGATAAACCCTTTATTCAAAATACAATCAAAACTTAATGTAAAATTCATCTGTTATTGTTCATGTACCCTATAATCGGAAGAATCACATTTTAAAAGGGATACAAGTTCCTGTATCTCTTAACTTGCCTGTGAATAAATTTTTCTATTTTGTAATATCCCCTCATAGACCAGGCGTTCTGCAACCTCTTTTTTTAAACCACCTTCATATTCCATAATAGCTGTCCGTTCCTCAAAATACTCATATTCTGCTTCGTTCATAAACACATAAGATTCCCGGTATTGCCTTTCAGGATGTGATTCAAAAACAGAAAGAAATTTATTGTTAGTAATGATATTATATAATGCCATTTTTACTCCAAATTTTATATAGCACTATCGTACAC
>JAFGKZ010000065.1 GCA_016928315.1 Calditrichaceae bacterium | reverse complement strand
AGAAAATATATTCTGCATTTACGAAGCGGTATTTTTTTGCCTTTATCCTTACGATAAATATTTTACCCAAACAGGGTAAAATTATTTTAGCATATTAAATTAGTCATAGAGTGATTTTATATTTATAGAAAAAGTAATCCACCAAAATACAGTTCGTCCCATCAGACGAAATATTGATTAAAAATGTTATTGTTTTGTTATAAATAAATTTGAAGATACCCTGACATACCTCTAGGTCCTTTCCATATTTAATTGCTGAAATACAGCATCCATCAGCGTATCGTAATCATGACCACCCGGAAATACCGGTTTATGAAATTTGATATTAATCCTTTTAAACGGTTTGGGAATTAACTTTCCCTTTGGCAGTGCCTGATAAGCGCCCTTTATCGATACCGGAACGACGGGTACATTCAGCTCACGACTTAAAATTGCAAAGGCTTTTTTAAATTTTCCCAATTGACCGTCTGTGGTGCGCGTACCTTCCGGGAAAATAATTATATTTTTTCCTTTTTTCAAAACTTCAGCCAGCTTTTGCAGGGATTGTTTTAAATCCCGGTTAATATCCATGATAATCACATTATGACGGTTGGCAAAGGCTCGCACCCAGCGATTCCGTATATGTTTTTCCTTGGCATAAAAATAAGTATTTTTCATCACGCGGTTTTTAAGAAAGGCCGATACAAAGAGTCCATCATAAAAACTCTGATGATTCGGCGCCAGAATAAAGGGGCCTTCCGGTAAATTTTCCGTACCTTCACCCTTCAGTCGGAAATATATTTTTAATCCCAGCTTTGATATATTTTTAAACAGATTCTGCGTGAACCAGCTTTGAGGCAATTTTAAATCAACTTTCTCCCGGAAAATTTCCGACCATTTAACCGCTTCCACGGTCAGTTTGTTCTTCTTCTCTTTCATATATTCAGCAATTTTCTCAATGGTCGGATGATGCAGCAGAATATCCTCCTTAACGTCAACGCCGAAGGTCGACTGCAGAAAGGTAATAAAACTGACTTTATCCAGCGAATCCATCCCCAGATCAATCTCAAAATGATCATCGGGCGCCACTTCCGTTTTAGTCTGTTCCCGCATAAAATCACGAATCACCTGATACTCTTCATAATCCGGTTCTGTTTTCTTTTCTTTTTTGATTGCTGTATTGGCAGCGGCCAGTTCGCTCAGTTTAAATCGTTGAATTTTGCCCAGGCGCGTCTTGGGCAGTTCATCTTTCACCAGAATAAATCTGGATATTTTTTTATACGATGATGATTTACGATTATACTGATCAATCACCTCCCAGCGGAACATTTCATCAATATTAACGATGTTTTTATCGCTCACTATTTTGAAGTCAGGATATATAACCGCCTGCAGAGAATCATTCATCAAAAAGACGCCCACCTCGGCGATACAGTCCGACATGCTCTTTAGTTTGGATTCAATTTCTTCCGGATTTATATTTTTCCCGTTTGACAGGACAATAATTTCTTTACTGCGCCCGGTTATATGAACATATCCTTCATCATCAAAATAACCAAGATCGCCGGTGTATAGCCAGCCATCCTTTAACACCTGTGCCGTTTCTTCAGGACGATTGTAATACCCCTGCATGATGTTTCGGCCTTTGGCAATTACTTCACCTTCTTTCGTGGTCACTTCCAGACAGGGCATAGCATGACCGGCGGAGCCTATTTTCCATTTACCCGGCCGCGTAAAAGTGATCATCGGAGCCGCTTCGGTCATTCCAAAACCTTCCAGCATCTCAAATCCCAGTATCTTGAAATCCCGGGCAACATCTTCATTGAGCTTGGCCCCGCCGCAGACCATATAATCTATATGCCCGCCGAATTTCTGATGCACGGTTTTAAATATCTTTTTTGAAAATGCCCGTGAATTAATCACCCGGGCCAGGCTGAACAGCATTCGCGCGGCAATATTCGCATTGATTTTATCCATAACGCCTTTTCGGATGGCTTCATATAACCGCGGCACCCCAATAATGATATTTATTTGATTCTTCTGCAAGGTGGCTATTATATCTTCCGAAGCCATGGATGGAGCCAGGGCGATCGTTCCGCCTGCATACAATGGCGCAATCAGCGTTCCCAGCAATGGAAAAATATGATGAAACGGCAATAGAGCCATCACATTTCGCCCGGCTGTAAAAATTGGGATATCAATGGCAACCGCTTCGATATTGGCCAGCAGATTATCATAACTCAGCATAACGCCTTTCGGACTGCCGGTCGTGCCGGATGTATATATGATAACAGCAGTCTCATTAATATCCGGATCGGCCAGCGCCTGGGTTGAATATTCTACATAATTAAATGTCTGCTTGTCCAGATTGTGAATTAGGATTTGATAGTCGAGTTTTTTATTAACCTCGTTAAAAACATCGTATGTTTCATCAGAAATAAAAATTATTTCCGGCTGGCAGTCATTTAAAATATAGGCAACCTCATCCGCCGATGCCATATAATCAATCGGGACAACGATACTCATATTTTTCCAGCCGGCATAAAAGGCATAGGCCCATTCCGGTTTATTGGGGGAAAAAATGGCTACTTTCTTTGTCTTAATTTTATCGAAAAGGGTGCTAGAATAATCAATACGTTGTAACATTTCGCTGTAAGATATTTGGGTATCCTGCCAAACAAATGCGCTTTTACTGCCGGGTTTCAAGAACATCCATATCTCCTTTAATAAGATAAGCTAATATAACGTTTTTTAGATGCAGTTGTAAAAAAATAGATACCTGTTCAGACAATATTTTTAAATAAGTCAGAGCTATTAGCATACTACTATTCTGTCTGCAGACTGTATTCTCAAAAGTTGTTTTGTGGGCACCGGATTTCCGACTAAATTTACATATGTTAAACCGGCAAGATCGTACAGAGAACTGATGTCGTCGATATTATTAAACGCCAAATCAAGAGTTTCCAAATTATACAATCCAGCTAACGCGCTGATATCATCAATGGCATTATGTGATAGATCCAGCTCTTTTAATGCACTTAAGTAACCCAAACTGGTTATATCCGCAATTTGGTTATCCGATAAATCCAGGGATTTTAAATTTATACAAAGCTCGATACCGTTGAGATCATTCATTTGCATTTTGGATAAATCCACCGGCCCGGTCAGGTTCTGTAATTCGTATTCCGGTATATGCCTATCCGTTTGACCGAATTCTTTTATCTTTAACAGGTTTATAAAATCACTGGCAAAAGAATTAGTCTTATCAAAACTCATATTCTCTTCAGGATCATACACACTCCAATGATGAATATCTTCCAGATCGTTATCGTCAAATCCGAATTCCATTTCAAAACCATCCATAATATTAGAATCGTTAATCTTGAAATCCGACGGTTTTATGTCAATCAGATCAAGGATTATCAGGATATGTGACAGCTCTGTAAGAATGCTGTTGTCTCCTGTTTTTTGATAATCATTTAGCCTGTTTTTATAATAATTGATCTTATCCGGATGATACATTAAGACCAGCCGGGAAAAGTACTTGTTTATTTTTGAGTCTTTAAAATCGCAAATATGGCTTATGCTTTTCACCAGTTTCTCTAATCTCCCATAGTACTTATTCCTGTAACTCTCAATGATTTTGGCTGTAACCTGGTTTAACTTTTCAACGGTATAAGCTTCCAGAAGTTTGTTATACAAATCATTATTCATATTCTCTGCCTAAAGTGTTAAAAATTATTTGAATTACCAGCCTTGTTGTTTTTTTATGGCCGCTTTCAAAACTGTTTTCATTTTTTCAGGTTCAACCTGGTTTATAATAATCTTATTGCAGTTATTAAACATAGCAAAGTCAATCAGTTTTTTCACAAAGCAGATGATAAATGCCTCTGAGAACTTAAATTCCTTTTCAAACGCAAGCCTGTTCAGAATCATAATTTTATTATTTCGATCGGCCTTCGGATCGAATCGGCCTATCAGATTATTACCATATAAAATCGGATGCACAAAATAGCCGTGAACACGTTTCGGTCCCGGTACATAACATTCAAGCGTATAATTAAAATCAAAAAGACGTTTCACTCTATCGCGCTGAATAATCAGATTATCAAAAGGAGATAGAAAATATACCGACTTGCGGGATTCTCTTAAATTCTGCTGTGGGTTGATTATTGTTGTGAGAGCATAATCGCTATTTGTATTATTGGACCCAACCTGAACTCGGGTAATAATTTTTTGTTCGAGAAGTTCACCAATAGTCCTGCTGATTACTTCCCTGTTGACGGCCCGAAAATCAGAATCTCTTGCAGAATTCGGCTGCATAAAACTGTTGATTTCCTTTTCACTTGCAACGCCCATCGCTTTAAGCGCGCGTTTGATCAGATACTCAGCTATTTCCTTCTCATCCGGCAATTGTGTATTTATATCAGAAGGCAGTACACGTTCGGTTAAATCATAAATTTTCTGAAAATTCCGCCGTTCAGAGATCATCAAATCGCCACGCCAGAATAAGTACTCCAGGGCATATTTTGCCGGTTTCCAATCCCACCAGGTTCCGGTCTTTTGATTCTCAGGCCGGCTGAAATCCTTTGATGATAACGGCCCTTCTGCTCTGATTCGATCCATGACCGGTTTAAGCAGCTGCTTGCCGTTTTTATACATATTCAGCACCCAGGGATGAGAGGGATCCTCAAACCGCTTCATCTTTGGTAAAAAGAAACGGTAGTCGGACATTGGCAGGTAGGACATGGCGTGTCCCCAGTATTCAAACACCTTTCGATCAACAGTCTGATAATCATGCAGCAGATTATTTTTATAACCAGGCAGCCGTGTCCATAAAATATGATTATGGGCCCGTTCAACTACATTAATCGTGTCTATCTGAATATAGCCAAGCTGATCAAATGTCCGGTCTAATCCCTCTATGATCGACTTGAATTTCGTTTGACCATTTAGACTTTGGGTTTTTATTATGAGTTTGCGTGCCGTCTCATTGGAAATTTGAATCGATGTCATTTTAATTTTAAACCAAATTGAATAAATGAATATTTTAATCAAATTTTAAAAATTTAATGGATAGTATCAATAGCCTGGCCAACAGATGAAAAAAGTTATCCACCATCCGATGCTGCTGCAATTTTCAACTATCCGTTTAAATGTGATCGTGCGCACAGGGTATAAAAAAATTACAAGAACTGGAATTTTAGAAAATTCCCCAATGTTTTACTATGATCATCAACCAACAACTCAGGGGGAGTTTATGTATCGATTTAACATTTTGTTATTTCTATTTTTATTTTTAGTTGTACCAAACCATCAATTATTTGCCCAGCTTTCGGGATCCTATACCATTGGTTCCGGCGGGAATTATGCAAGTTTTTCAGCAGCCGTTACTGCTTTAACTTCGCAGGGGGTCAGCGGAGCCGTAACTTTTAATGTCTTGAACGGTGTTTATAACGAGCAGATTGAAATTCCGGCAATTACAGGAGCCAGTGCATCAAATAGTATCACGTTTCAGGCACAATCCGGTGATGCTGCAGATGTTACATTATATCATATAGCAAATACTACCGGAGATAATTATGTAATCAGATTGAATTCCGTATCTTACCTGAATTTTAATCAACTCACATTAGAAGCACAGGGTACAACGTACTCAACAGTTGTCGAACTTTCCAATGGCGCGAATCATATTAGTTTCAGCCATGTAACCATTAGTGGATATGAATCAGCGACTTCATCGGGCAATCATTACCTAATATCTGGAGACAACACCCAGATTCAAGATTTAACATTTGATGCTTGTGACTTTAATGACGGTTCAATCGCTATCTATTTAATCGGTTATAATCTCAGCAATCTGAGTGCGAATAATTTGATTCAGGATTGTACTTTTAACTCAGTTGGATATTATGCTCTTTACTTACAATATCAGAATTCTCCAAAGATAATCAGGAATCAAATCACAAGTTCTTCTTATGGAATTTACCTTAACTATTGTCAATATGAACTTGAGGTTATAGCGAATCATTTAATATGTTCATCATATGGTTTCTATTTTATTAACTGCACAGGAGGTCAAAACATTGAATTTTCTCCGGGTCTCATCGCGAATAATACTGTGTCTACCTCTGGTAATTACGGAGTTTACTTCTCTGGTGACAGTTATTTAAACTTTTATCACAACAGTCTAAACATGAGTTCAGGCAACTCAGGCACTGTTGGTTTCTATCTGTACAACGGCAGTAATAATAATGTAGTCAACAACAGT
>JAFGKZ010000064.1 GCA_016928315.1 Calditrichaceae bacterium | reverse complement strand
GGGATGGTTATTTTTATAGCCATTCCCAACTAACTTTCCTAATTTATCTAATTGAATTTCTTACATCGAACTCACGTTAACCTATAATAATATATTGATGAGAGTAGACTAGCTCTGAATTTGTTAATCTGACTCACCCCTATATCCCCTCTCTGATTATCGGAGAGGGTTAATTCGCCAGTCAGTCGTTAAACTGATCCACCCTTTGGCGTGACTGGCGAATGGGGAGAGTAATTAAAATTTAATCATCGTTTTGATATTCTATGTTTTATTTAACTTGGTTAATAAGCGCTATTTCTTTAAATTAGCCGCTAAATTTTACAAGGCATAATTATCACTATGGACATCATTCAATATCTGCAGGATCATCAAACGGTTTTACTTTTTCTGGTAATTTCGCTTGGCTTTCTTTTCGGACGCATCCGCATTTTGGGTTTTTCGTTTGAAGCTTCCGGAATACTTTTCATCGCCATGATTTTCGGGCACTATGGATTTATTCTGAATGATGACTTCCAGACTTTTGGTCTTATTTTATTTATTTATGCTATCGGACTGCAAGCCGGTCCATCAATATTTAATATTTCCAAAAAGCATGGTTTGCAGCTTTATCTGCTTGTGTTTATCGTTATCTCAGCCGGGGCGGTTACAACGCTTATCGCGGCAAAAATCTGGCATGTCGATATGCCTCTGGCTATCGGTTTATTTGCCGGCGCGCTTACCAGTACGCCCGGTCTGGCCTCCGCACAGGAAACCACACAATCTGCGCTGACTTCCACCGGCTATGGCCTGGCTTATCCTTTTGGCGTAATCGGCGTAATTCTTTTTCTAAAACTTCTGCCGGTTATTTTAAAAGTCAATATCAAAAAAGAAGAGCAGATGGAAAAACAGCATCAGGAGGAAAAACAGAAACCGGTGGTTCATAAACAGGTGCTTATTACCAATAAAGAACTGGATGGAAAAAGTCTGGCAGAACTGAGTTTCAACCGGATTACCGGCACCATTATCTCGCGGATTATGCACGATGGCGAAGTTATGGTGCCGGGCGCGGCCAGCATATTACACCTTAACGATATTGTACGTATTGTCGGAACCGAAGCGCAGTTAAAAATTGCCATTCCATTTCTTGGCAAACTGAGTGATGCTAAATTTCCTGAAGTGAAACATTTTGAATCCCGGCGTTTTGTAGTAACTAATAAAGAAATCATTGGAAAATCCATATCCGTTTTAAATCTGCATTCCTATTACAATGTTAACATTACCCGTATCCGTCGCGGCGGTCTGGAATTTACAGCAGAACCGGATCAGGTGTTAAGCTGGGGCGACCGGGTTCGGGTCGCCGGCGATGCTTCGCACATGGATGATATAAGAAATCTATTTGGCGATGAAATGAGAAAGGTGGAATTTGGCGATATTTTCTCAATTTTTATGGGCATGCTTCTCGGTATCATTGCCGGACTCATTCCGTTTTCTATTGGTAAAGCCATTTCTTTTAATCTTGGAATTACAGGCGGCGTGCTGCTGGCCGGATTGGTTTTAAGCAACCGCGGTAAAGTAGGTCCGGTAATATGGCAGGTGCCCGTGCCAATCACTGCCATTATCCGTGAGCTGGGTTTGACCTTGTTCCTGGCTGTTGTGGGTGTTAAGGCCGGCGCCGAGGTATTAAATACCATCAAAGCGGATGGATTAAAACTGGTGATGATAGGCGCGTTTATTACTATATTGCCCATGCTGGCAGTCAGCCTGATAGCCCGATCCAGATACAAAATAAAGTTGCTGGAATTATATGGTATTATCAGTGGCGGTATGACATCGACGCCGGGTTTGGCAGTCGCTTCCGGTGCAACAGAATCGCAAACACCTCTGATTATTTATGCAACCGTTTACCCGGCAGCTATGATTTTGATGATGATCTGGGTGAAGATTTTAGCTTTTTTCTAAGGACATAAAGAATATTTGGAATCGATTGACTATGTCAATCGGTTTTTAGTGTAAAATTTCAAAACCGTGTATAATGGATTTTACGATTTACAAAGTATACCCTCATAATCCTCCACATTTATTATTAAATGGCGCAAAATACTGGGTTACAGGATCAGCATTTAAACATAATCCCTACTTTAAGGAAAAAGAAATAAAGTATAAGATGATGGATGTTCTCTGCACAACAGCTGAAAAACTTCATTGGCAGATCGATGACTGGGTGATTTTAGATAATCATTATCATTTGATGCTTGAATCGCCAGATACAAAATTGAATGATCATAATCCAAAGACCATCGCAAATTTTATGAATAATTTTCATCGTTTCAGCGCTCTTTGGATGCGAAAGAATTGCGGATCATTAAAAAATGTCAAGAATATTTTTTTCAATTACTGGGATACATGTATAACGTATGAGCGTTCTTATTTTGCTCGGCTTAACTATTTATATTTTAATCCAGTAAAACACGGATATGTTCAACATCCTTCAGAATATCCGTACGGAAGCTATTTCTACCGGTTAAAACAAGAAAAATTATATTTGGATGGATTAGTAAAAAAACATCCGTTTAATCAGTTGGATTTAGAATAAAAAGTATGTTTATATAAGAGTAATTCGCATTGATATAGTCAATGCAGACCATATACATTATATTTTTTTTGGAGGCATTGATGGAATATAGAACATTTGCACAATCAAATGAAAAAGTTTCCCGCCTGGGTTTTGGCGGTTGGGGCATCGGCGGCAGCATGTGGATTGGTGCTGAAGATAAAGAATCCAAACGGGTTTTGCGTAAAGCTATCGAATCCGGTATTAATTTGTTTGATTCAGCTTCAGTTTATGGAAATGGCCGCAGCGAGCAATTGATTTCCCAGGTTGAGAAAGAAGTCGGGAAGGAATTATTTATCACAACTAAAATCCCGCCTAAAAACTATCAATGGCCGGCAAAAGATGATACGCCCCTCAGCGAGGCTTTTCCCAAACAATATATAATCACAATGACCGAACGCAGCCTGCGCCGTATGAATCGGGAATATGTGGATCTTCAGCAATTCCATGTCTGGAACGACAAATGGGCTGATAATGATGAGTGGAAAGAAGCCGTTCAGAAACTGAAAGATGACGGTAAAGTAAAATATTTTGGTATATCCATTAATGATCATCAGCCGGAAAATGGCATCGAGACTGGTAAAACAGGAATGATAGATTCTTACCAGGTTATCTTTAATATTTTCGATCAGTCGCCTGCTGATCAATTATTTCCATTCTGTAAAGAAAATAATATCAGTATTATTGCCCGAGTGCCTTTTGATGAAGGTTCACTAACCGGAAATATAAAACCGGATACCAGTTTTCCCGATAATGATTTTCGTAATAATTATTTTAAAGGAGATCGAAAACAACAGATATGGGATCGCGTACAGAAACTGGCAGAAGATGTAAAAGAAGAAACCGATTCCCTGGCCGAAGCCGCTTTACGCTACACCATCAGTTTTGATGAGGTAACCACAGTGATACCCGGTATGCGTAAAGAGAAAAATCTACTTTCTAACCTGGCCAGTACGGAGAAAGGCGTCTTACCGGAAAAATTGCTGGATCGTTTGAAAGCGCATCGCTGGATTCGCAATTTTTACATATAAAAAAACATCCCCCAACATTGTATAAAGCTCGCCTTGTGAACTTAGACAATTAAAGGGGGACGCTTACAATAGTTGTAAATATACTATTTAAACAACTATATACAAATAAATTATTTCGGTTTAATTTAAAAACAACCGTATCAAAAAGTCCATTATTATTTATTATTCTTCAATACGTTTTTACCATTGATGTTTTTTACGTTTGATTTCACGATCCAGCGTAGCCTGATCCAGATAAGCTACGAGCTCATCACTATCCATGCCGGATTCAACCACAAATCGGGTCAGCAGTTTTTTTACAATAGATACAAATTCTTCCTTATCCCATGGTTTTTCCAGATAGGCGTTGATCTCTGCTTCGTTAATCGCCTGAATGGTGTCGCTGTGATTGGCCAGACCGGTCAGAATGAATTTTTTAGTATATAAAAACCGCTGATCTTTATTCAGCCGCGTTAAAAAATCAATACCATTTTCACCCGGCATAATATGATCGCAAATTATAACGGCCACCTCTTCTTTTTCATCAGCAAAATCATTTAAAATTTCATCTGCTTCGGCTGCAGATTCACAATCAACAACATTAAATGCCGGCGTAAACATATCCAGATCTTTTTTAATGGCCGCTAACACTTCCCGCTGATCATCAATACAAATTATTTTAGGTTTCTTCATTTTCGCCTCCAACAGGTATTTTTACGATAAAAGTTGTGCCCGTACGCGCGCTTTCAACGTCTATCGTGCCTTTATATTCATTAACTATTCTTTTAACAATACTTAATCCAAGACCAAGCCCAAACGACATCCCGTGAATCTTAGTGGTAAAATTGGGTTGAAAAATCGCATCGATTGATTTTTGTGGAATACCTAATCCATTATCTTTCACTTTTACAATTATATTTGCGCTCGTGGCAGAACTACTGATGTTCAATTTATGATTGTGATTTACCAAATGGCACATCGCTTCACAGGCATTGTTTATCAGGTTAACCCAGATTTGCACAAATTCACCCATGTTGCCGATGATTGCCGGTACCTTGCGTAATTTTAATTGCACGTGTACGGAACTTAGTTTGGACCGGAGCAGGGCCAGAGCATTATTAATACTCTCATTAATATCCAATCCGGGAATACGTGCCGTATGTTTGGCTCCCAGCGCCCGTATTGAGTTTACAACGTGCGTTGATTGTTCGGAGGCAATCAGCATATCATTAAAAGTTGCGCCCAGTTCCCAAAGATTGTATATCTCTTCCGCTTTTTCTTCCAGTCTATTTTTATATGACTTTAAAATCTCATCATCCAAACCGGTTTGACCAAGCAAGATGGCTTTTTCTTTGGATAAACTATATTTTTCTGCGATCATTTTTCCTCGTTCCCGAACCTCCCGGCTGGAATATATCCGCCCCTGCATTAATCCGATATTAAAAATAGTATGTGTCATCTTATTTTTAATAGCTGCATTATACCTTTCCATCAGCCAATGGGTGTTACGCGCTAATACGGCGATGGCATTATTCAGTTCATGGGCAATACCGGCGGCCAGTTGGCCCAGTGACGCCATCTTTTCCGTTTCGATTAATTTTGTCAGCGCCTGACCTCGTTCCTGGTTTAATTCAGTCATTTTATTGGAACGGCGCATTAAATCTTCGACCACGATAGGCATAAATTGCTGCTCAAGACTGGTCATAAAATCTGTAGGTACCACAGCCTGATTGCGATCGATGTACGCGACTTCACAATCGGTAAGCGCCTTCATGGTTGCCATGGATATGAATGTCTTTGAAAAGAAACTCTGCACACCGATAAAATTGTTGGCTCCGGCGCGTAAGGAATCTTTCTGAATGCCGGTCTCGGTTTGGATATAACCCTGAAACTCACCTTCCAGAATAAGATATAAACGGTTGTTATAGTGTCCCTGACGGATAATGATCTCATCCTTTTTTACAGATAAACGTCGGGATGGATCAGAAAAATATGTTTTGACCAGCCACTCAAAATGAGATTTTTGCTGCCCGGTTTCCGTCATGCCTTTGTTAATTCCTGAATAATTAAAGGTTTAAATATACGCTTGACCCAAAGTATTTACAATCGAATATCAAAAAGATTTTAAAGAAATTTAACCAAGCTGCAAATCCTGTTCTTTATATTGCAGCTGATACAATTGATAATATAATCCTTTTTCTTCCATCAATTGGCGGTGTGATCCCATCTCCTTAAGATGGCCTTTATGAAATACCAGAATCCGGTCAACATGCTTTATTGTGGATAAACGGTGTGCAATAATAATTGATGTTCTGCCCTGCATCATAAAATCAAGCGCTTTCTGAATAAGAATTTCCGTATCGGTATCAATATTTGAGGTGGCTTCGTCCAGGATTAATATATGCGGATCAACGGCAATGGCGCGGGCAAAGGACAGCAATTGTCTTTGACCCATCGAAAGGGAAGCGCCGCGTTCATTTAAAATGGTGTCATATTTTTTAGACAGACGATTAATAAATGTATGGGCATTTACTTTTTTACAGGCTTCCATTACAGCCTCGCGGGAAATTGTTTCATTGCCCAGGCGGACATTTTCCAGAATTGAACCTGAAAACAGAAAGACATCCTGCAACACAATGGCCATACTGGATCGTAACTGCCGCAGATCAAGGGTTTGAATATCGATATCATCCAAATAAATATGACCTTTTTGGATTTCGTACTGCCGCCCGATTAAATTAATCAAACTGGTTTTTCCGGCGCCTGTATGCCCGACAATAGCGATACTTTCTCCCGGCTTAATGGTGAATGAAATATCCTTCAATACATATTCATCATCGTTATAAGCAAACCATACCCGGTCAAATTGAATCTTCCCCTTTACCTCTGGTTTTTGTACGGGCCGGGAAATGGATTCAATGCGGGGCGGTGAGTCAAGTAATTGAAATATTCTCTCAGCGGAAGCCATAGCGCCCTGCAGAATATTATACTTTTCCGATAGATCACTAATCGGCATAAAGAACATCTGCGCATACTGTATAAAGGCAACCAAAGCGCCATAGGTAACCATATCGGATACTTTTAACAAGCCGCCCTGCCAGAGAACAATGGCCAGTGCAATGGCGCTGACCAATTCAATCGCCGGATAAAATACAGCATAGTAAAAAATCATTTTAACATAAGCGTGCGTATGCTGAGCATTAATTTTGGTAAACGCATTGTAATTACGCTCCTGACGGTTAAAGACCTGTACCAGGCTCATCCCGGTTATGTTTTCCTGCAGGTACGTATTAATCTGGGCAATCCATTTACGTACACTGCGGAAAGCGGCGCGTACTTTTCTTTTAAATATGGCTGTGATCACAAATAATATCGGGATAACAGAGAATGTCCAAAGAGCCAGTTCGGCATTCACCGAGACCATTACAATTACAATGCCGGCAAGCAGAAACAAATCACCAAAAATATTAACCACACCCTGGGTAAACATCTGGTTCAGCGCTTCCACATCCGAAGTAACTCGGGTCATTAACCGGCCGACGGGATTTTTATCAAAAAAGCTGAGTGATAATTTTTGCAGGTGTTTAAATATTTCCCCGCGTAAATCATACATCAGTTTTTGACCAAGATACTGGGTTACATACACCTGGGCATATTGAAATAAAAAAGTTAGAATGAGCGCACCAAAATAGAGAAGAACAATAATGTACAGTCCGTCCAGATTACCAACCTTGATATAATCATCGATGGCCAGCTTGGTAAAATACGGACCCAATAGTTGAAAGAAAGATGCGGTAATAATCAAAAATACAGCCAGAAACATCAAATGTTTATAGGGCCGGGTATACAGGAACATCCGCTTTAGTAAACTGAAATCGTATATCTTAACTTTTATCTCATCATCGTGCATTCGGTTTAGGCCAGTCTCTTTATAATCTGTTTGATTGTGTTAACTGTTTCATCCAATTCTTTCGGTTTTGTATAACGCCCATAACTAAAACGAATTGTGCTGTTTATTATTTCATCGGGCAGCGCCATGGCTTTTAGTACGTGTGATTGTTTTATGCTGCCGGAACTGCATGCCGATCCTACGGAAACAGCTATCCCGGCTAAATCCAGATTGAGCAGCATATTTTCATTATGAATGCCGGGGAATGCGATTGCGCTTATAAAAGATGTTCGCTTCATTTGTTCACCTATAATCACAGCAGATGGTATTTCCTGTTTTATTGCGGATTCGAATAACCGCTGAAGAT
This sequence comes from Calditrichaceae bacterium, assembly GCA_016928315.1. GTDB lineage: Bacteria > Calditrichota > Calditrichia > Calditrichales > Calditrichaceae > JAFGKZ01. The sequence continues at coordinate 22,379 of JAFGKZ010000064.1, read as the reverse complement.
TGCCGGCATAGGCCATATCTTTTTTACTCTGCTCCAATAATTTTACCGCTTCGGCAAATCCAATGACGCCGGCAAGGTTTTCCGTTCCCGGTCTGCGATTGGCTTCCTGCCCGCCGCCAAAATGAATACCGGAAAAAGGTGTACCCTTTTTTATGATAAGGGCGCCAATGCCTTTTGGTCCATATACTTTATGGGCGGATACACTCAGCAGATCAGCATTCAGTTTAGCGGTATCAAGAGGAATCTTACCGAATGCCTGAACCGCATCGCAATGTACAATTATATTATTTTTATGACAAATTTCAGCAATACCGGCGCTATCGTGAACAATACCGGTTTCATTATTCACATACATTATTGAGGCCAATACCGTATCCGGTCTGATAGATTTGCCGACCTGCACAGGAGTTATCAGGCCGTTTGCATCCGGCTGGATTAAAGAAATTTCAAAACCGATACGTTCCAGATAAGCGGCAGTTTCCAGTACCGATGGATGTTCAAGCGCTGAGAGAATTATATGCTTTCCGATAGAGTCGACGGCATTTAAGGTTCCGGTAATTGCGGCGTTGTTACTCTCTGTCCCACCGCTGGTGAAGATGATTTCTCCGGGCTTACAATTCAATCCGGCAGCAATAATATCCCGGGCTTCTTCCAACAGAATTTTCGCTTGCTGACCAAATCGGTGCGGGCTGGATGGATTTCCTGTATCCTTTTGTCCAAAGGCATATACGGCCCTGTTTACTTCTTCAGCCAGCGGCGTTGTTGCGGCATAATCCAGATAAATGCGTTTTTCCATAGAATCATTATGAATAATTAAATTAATAAAATTAAACTTTTTACTTTAGAATTTTATTGCCATGATGTATATTTTATAACGAAAACAGTTTAGATAAAAATAAAACTTAATTTTTCTAAGTGTCGGATGAAGATGTTCGATAAATGGCTGATCATATTATTGATAACTGGCTTGTTCTTTTATTCTGAGTCAATCGCTTCATTTGAACATAAAGATCAGGGCAGCGAAAATGTCGCTTCCGGATCCTGCGGGATAGCCTCGTGCAATAATGCTTTTGCTATATTTATTAATCCGGCCAAGATCGGATTATCTGGCAATCCGGCAGTAAATTTATTTTACCGCAATTACTATGGTTTAAAGGATATTAACCAGATGAGCCTGGCCAGCCATTTTAGTATTTTTAAGATGCCTTTGGGATTGGGAATAAGCACATTTGGGAATAAATTATACAGAGAAACCGAATTACGTGCAGGTGTTGGCGTTGAACTAATTCAGCAAATTCGATTAGGGGTGTCATTAAATCTATATCATTTAGATATTAAAAACTATGGATCAGCTATAGGCTGGGGCTTTGATCTGGCAGCCCTGAAGGCGATCAATGATGAAATTACCATGGCTTTTGTGGTTTCCAACTTAAATGAACCGAAAATCGGCGCCGTAAAAGAACGTATTCCAGCTTATTTCGGTTTCGGGCTGGCATATCGTCCGCTTTCAATAATTGAATTAAACCTGGATATTATTAAAGATGATCAGTTTGATTTTGATTACCGGTTTGGTGTTCAATACAATGTAAATCAGTGGTTTTCTGTGATTTGTGGATTTCGTGATTTGGTCAACAGTGTCAGCGCAGGACTGAAAATAACTAATAATAATTATAATTTAAATTATGGGTTTCAATACCATCCGCAATTAGGCGGCAGTAATAGTATGAGTATCGGTTATGCGTTTTAGTTATATATATATTGTATTGATTGTATTTACTATTCCCAAAATAATTCCGGCTGAGGGATACAATGATAAAATCACCCGAAACCGAAGTTCGTTAGATAAACTGAAATCGGAAATCGATGCGATTCAGCAACAAATCGATCAGACAAAAAAGAAAGAAACGGATACCAATGAACAGATTGCCCTACTCGATAAAAAGGTAGCTTATATATCGCGTGCCCGCGGATTGCTGGAAAGAGAACGACGACTTTTAAATGCAAAAATTGATGAAAGTAATCAACAATTGGCAGAAACACAGAATCGCATAAAGCAACTTAAAGCCTTATATGCCGAGCGGGCGGTTTATGCGTATAAATATGGACGTGTGCGCAATTTGGAGCTTATACTTTCATCAAGTTCATTAAACGAAGCGCTTATTCGTTATCGTTATTTAAAGCTCATTGCGGAGCATGACCGGCGGATGATCGAATCTATTCAGGAAAAAGAAGCGGAAATCATTAAGCTAAAAACGGATCTTGAGAAAAATCTTAATTTAAAGTCCCGGAATCTTCGCGAAAAGAAAAAGGAAGAAAGTAATTACCTGACGAACCGTTCAAAAAAATCAAATTTGCTGAAAGAAATATATAAACAGAAAACCAACTATCTTAGTCAACTAAAGCGTAAAGAGCGGGAAAGAGAACAATTGACCAAACTGATTGCAGAATTGGAACGAAACAGACGTCAGCAAAAAGCAAGTGATAAACCGAGTGATTATGTTCAGTTTGATTTCGATGACATTACCAAAGCCAGGGGCAAATTGCCCTGGCCTGTAAACGGAAAAGTTATTACAAAGTATGGCCGGCAGCGCGATCCGGGCGGGTCAAAAACCTATATCAATAATACCGATATCGAAATACAAAGTAAATTAGGCACGCCGGTTAAATCTATATTTTCCGGCGTTATCAGGATCATCACGTATCTGCCGGGTTATGGGAATACTTTAATTGTTGATCATGGCAAAGGCTATTATTCTGTTTATTCGCATCTTGACGAAATTTATGTTCAGAAAGAAGACTTTGTTAAAACTGGAGATGTTTTGGCCACGGTTGGCGATTCCGGATCATTTACCGGGGCAAAATTACAGTTTGGCATATACGGATCTCAGGAATCCTATAATCCTGAAATCTGGCTGCAATAATTAAATTAAAACTGCCGCTTCCTGTTATTGCGTAAAGCGTTGGGTCCTTTATGTTTGTCGCAGCTTTCTGAGGGTCTGTAATTTATATTAAATATTTCTTCATAGGTATCCGGGCAGTAATTGGTAGCTATTTGTTTAGTTTCATTGCAAATTTTTAATTTTACAATCCCAGAAACCTCGGTAAATGAATCTCTTTTAAAATTTAAAGAATCATAGACTGTTTTCATAAAAGTGGCCCAGAACGGAAGCGCTGCAACAGAACCAGCCATATTGGGGCCCAGATTATACTGAAAATCATCAAGACCCACCCACACGCCGGCCACAATATCCGGTGTAAATCCGATAAACCAGGCATTGGTATTATCATTGGTAGTTCCTGTTTTGCCGCCTGCCGGATGATAAAATTTATAAACTCCCCTAACATTATAACCGGTGCCCCTGTTCATCACATCCTGCAGGAGATTATTCATTATAAAAGTCGTTTGGGATGATAAAACTTCACGTCGTTGGGTACGCGCCTGATAAACTAAATTCCCATTTCTATCTTCTATTTTAAGAATTGAAATAGGTTTTACATGAACGCCGTTGTTGGCAAAAATGCCATAGGCTGAGACGAGTTCCAGCGGAATCACCTCCGAACTGCCCAGGGCCAAAGAAGAGAATGGCCGAAGCGGCGTTGATATGCCCATAGCTTTGGCATAACGCACCACAGTTTTAGGCGTAATATCGGATATTAAGCGCACCGCAACCAGATTCACGGAGCCGCGTAAAGCTTCTCTCAGGGTCATTAATCCCCCCACCCGGCCGGAATAATTTTTTGGTGTCCATCGGCCGTCTTCGTTGACTTCTACGGTAGGCTGATTAAGATATTGATCTGTCGGAAGATAACCATTATCAATAGCGGCTGTGTAAAGGAACGGCTTAAATGCAGAGCCTGGTTGTCGTTGCATCTGTGTAACGCGGTTAAATTTGGATTTATTAAAATCGCGTCCACCAATCATAGCAAGGATATGGCCTGTTTTTGGATCAATGGCGACAAAAGCCATCTGCATAGTGGATAATTCCTGAAAAGCCGTGTCCGTCATGGTTTCTCGTAATTTTTTAAAAGCGGGCTGATTACGTACCCGGTTTTGAATAGGATCGATAGTGCTGTCTACAGCCATTTCCATATACTTTTGCATTTTGGTATTAAGCGTTGTATATACGCGCAGACCGTCTTCATAAATATTAATGTTAAGTGAATCCTGTAGCGCATTTAACTGACGGCGGATATATTCCGTAAAATAGGGTGAGGTTTTCATATCGTGCGGATCATTCAGATTAAGCTCTAAGGAAAGTGCACGGAGACTATCATAAACAGTCTGATCCAGACAATTGTTATCCACCATCATCTTCATAACAATATTACGTCTCTGCAATGCCCGGTCCGGGTGACGAATTGGTGAATAATACGTTTGCCCCTTTAAAATCCCAATTAATAGCGCTGCTTCATGGACTTCCAATTCTTCAACTGATTTATCGAAATATCTTCGCGCTCCGGAACGAATACCATAAGCGTTATTGCCAAAGGACATAAAATTTAAATAAATCTCCAGAATCTCATTTTTTGCATAGGTTCGTTCAATCTGGATAGCCGTGAGTGTTTCGCGTAATTTTCTTACCCAGTCTTTTTTTCGATTAAGATATAAATTTCTTGCTAATTGCATAGTAATAGTACTGGCGCCCTGTCCGGTGAGGTCAAGGGTTATAATGTTTTTAACGGCCGCGCGGCCAATACCGGCCAGATCAATACCCCAGTGATTGTAAAATTCCCTGTCCTCGGTGGAAAGTAAAGCGTTTTTAACCGTTTTGGGAATCTTGTCATAAGGGGTAAAGGTCCGGTTATAGCGAAAGAATGAATGAAGCACCTCGCCGTCTACCGAATAAATCTGCGTGGCCATTGCCGGATCGATCCGCTCAAGCGTGCGCAATGAGGGCATGCCGGAAATTAAATAAATAAAGAATACCGCACTCCCAATTATAATAAGAGAAACAATTGATAATATCCAAATTTTAAATTTTAACGATCGTTTTTGGGGGGGATATGAATTTGGTTCTATCCTCGAAAATGTGCTGCTTTCAACGGGTTTTATTCGTGTTGATGTAGCGTTGCTACGCATTTTTCTTTTCATTGATAAAGACTCTGGATTATTGAATAATTATTATTTTTAAATTAAATATCAAATTAACCAATCGCATTTTCTAAATCAAGGCAAGTAAAATCAAACTCTTTTAGTATGATTGATCAGGTAACCGCTAAAAACTTAAACAACCAGTATTAGGTTTCTTGTCCTTGTATCAAAACTCAATGGAACCTAATTTCAATTTTAATGTACTATTTTTGAATAAAAATGTTCACTGGATTACAGATGAAAATGAATTAGTTATTACTAAATTACGGGAATTTTATTTGGGTTTAAATCTTGTTATTAAAGGGGATAAATTTTATATTCATCAACTTGTTATGAAAAAAAAATATTTAATATTAATTATACTCTTTTGCATGCTTCTAATCGGTGGATGTGCGCAGTCAAATAAGATAATGACGTCGCGACCGCAAAAAACAGAAGTTTCATTAAAAGCAAGAGACTTATATCTGAAGGGATTATTTTATCAATCAGAAGGTCTTTACAATGAAGCCTTAGTTCAGTTTTATCAGGCATTACATCACGATTCTACCTCACCGACCATTTATAATAGTATTGCTGAAAATCATATCAAGCTTGGCCATTATGACAGCGCCTTGATACTTTTGAAAAAAGCGGAAAGAAAAGATCCTGAAAATGTAGAGACACTGAGTCTGATGGCTGACTGTTATTTTAGACTGCGAGATGATGAAAATGCTATTAACACGTATAAACGTATTTTAGAATTAAATCCATATCGGGCAAATGCCAGAGAGCATCTGATGTTTTTATATAAAAAAAACAATAATGAAATGGGTATTGCCGAACAATATGAGCAGCTGCATGCATATTACGGTCATGATGCGCAGACTTTAAATGAACTTGCTGAAATTTATCTGAAATATAAGGAATATGACAAGGCAATCGAGGCGTACAATCGGATTATTAAGAAGGATTCATCGGACTTCAGGGCACATTATAAGATAGGTGATGTATATAAAATACAAGGAAAGATAGAAGAGGCCAGGTCTGCTTATGAAAAATCCCTGGCGATCAAATCCGACTTTTATCCGGCTATCCAGAATTTAGCTTTATCGTATGGCAGTGAACAAAAATGGCAGGATGTAATTAACGTTATAGAAGATGGCCGGTATCAAGTTGATTCAACTAAAGTATTCCCGGTCATACTTGTTGCCCAGGCCTATTATAGTTTGAAAGATTACGACAAAGCCAGGGCAAAGATATTACCGGTTATAGATAATGGCGAAGCGCCCATTGAGTTATATGAATTAATCGCCCGCGTTGAATTTGAAGCAAAAAATTATGAAGCGGCAAAAAAGTATTGGCAGTATATATTGAACAAGGATGAAAATAACAAAATGGCCTCGCTCTATCTTGGCGCTTTATTTCTTGAAACAGAAAAACCAGATTCTGCCGTAATTGTTTATAAAAAAGCATATGATGCTCATCCCGCCGATCCCACAATACTTGGATTTTATGGATCAGCCTTACAGCAACTTGCGCAGTTTGAACAGGCCCTGCCGTATTTAAAAAAATCTTATAAACTCAATCCGGATAATATTAATGTCATTTCCAGTTTAGCTGTGGTCTATGAAAATTTAAATCAGTTTGAAAAATCAGATAGTCTTTATGAAGCGGCTATCCAACAATTTCCCGATGACGCCTTATTATTAAATAATTATAGTTATAGTTTATCTGAACGAGGAATCCGGCTTGATGAAGCGCTAACGATGGTTAAAAAAGCGCTGCAAATAAGTCCTGATAACGGCGCTTATCTTGACACCATTGGCTGGATTTACTATAAATTAAAAAATTACCTTGAAGCTGAAAAATATATCAAACAGGCTATCGAGGTTCGGGAGAATTCATCTGTTGTGTTTGAGCATCTTGGCGATGTTTATTATGAGCTTAAACAATATAATCTAGCCAGAGAAAACTGGAGAAAAGCGCTGGATTTACAGCCTGATAACGAGAGCTTGAAATTGAAATTGGAAAAAGTAAAATAATGATAAAATATTCTTTTCTGACAGTATTCACTTTAATGTTGTTTCTTTTTTCTTGCACGGCCTCGAAAAAAGTGGTTATTCCCGATTTGACGGAAGTGACTTATCGCGACTTATTACAGTTGAACTCGGATTGGCAACGATCAATCAAAAATCTTTCCGGTACAGCGCGAATTACCCTGGATACCCAGCAATACTCGGGCAATTTTGGCGCCGATGTAGCTTTAAGCGGAAACGATTCACTGTTAATTTCCGTAACCGGTCCCTTGGGCATCCGTGTGGGAAAGGTATTTGTTTCGAAGAATCGGTTTATTTTTTATAACCAGGTAATGAATCAGTTTTATACCGGTAAAAAAGAAGATTTTGAAGGGAAAAATTTTCTGCAGTTTCCCATTGAGATATCAAATTTACGCAGTTTATTGCTGGCTCAGGATCGATTCGAAATTCTGAAGAAAGATCAGTTTACTATTCGTGATCAAATGTATTTTTTAACGGCTCAGAATGGTTCCAATCAATACAAAATATGGTTTGATCCGGCATTAAAACTTATCAGACGTATTGAGTACCTGCGCGATGAAGAGCTGTTATATTATAAAGAATATGATGAATTCAAATTGGTTAACAATGTTTACTTTCCTAATGTAATTAATTACGTGCGCGTAGTGAGTGCAGAAGAAAAGCAGGGATTGTCCGTTCTGTTTAATGAGCTTAGCATTAATGAATATATTCAACCGAATGTTTTTGATATCAATGTTTCCGATAACGCAACGCAAATTGATCTTTCATTGGAGAATCAATTATGATGGAAAAAGATATAGATATTTCAATTGTCATTCCTTTACTCAATGAAGTTGATTCGTTAGATGAATTAACCGATCGGGTTATTGATCAGCTTAATAAGTTACATAAGAAATATGAAATCATCTTTATTGATGATGGCAGTGATGACGGCTCCTTTGAAAAATTATTGGAAATTAAAAAGAATCTGGAAAACATTCGGATTATCCGGTTCCGTAAAAATTTTGGTAAAAGCGCAGCCTTGGCTGAAGGTTTTCTGCGTGCGAAAGGTGGATATGTTATCACCATGGATGCCGATCTTCAGGATGATCCGGCTGAAATTTCCAATCTGATCGCTAAACTCGATGAGGGGTACGATCTAATCTCCGGCTGGAAACGTAAACGGCATGATCCGATAACTAAAACAGCGCCATCGAAACTTTTCAACTTTACTACACAATTATTAACGGGTATTAAAATTCATGATTTTAACTGTGGTTTGAAAGGTTATCGTTCCGAAGTGATTAAAGCTATTCCCGTTTACGGTGAACTGCACCGTTACTTACCAGTATTGGCGCACTGGCAGGGATTTAGAGTTGGCGAGATTGAAGTTGAACACCATGCCCGAAAATTTGGTAAGACAAAATTTGGTTTTCGCAGGTTTTTCAGCGGTTTTTTTGATCTGCTGACGGTATTATTTATAACGCGCTATCGTCAGAAACCAATGCATCTGTTTGGTTTTTTGGGATTGGTCTCGTTGTTTATCGGTTCGGTTATATCCCTGTATTTGTCGGTTCTCTGGTTCCAGGGGTATGGGATAGGGCACAGACCGCTATTGTTTTTAGGTGTACTGCTTATTATTGTTGGTGTGCAGTCCTTTTCGCTCGGCTTAATCGGAGATATGTTAACCAGCACTAAAAATGAGAACTTTAAAACGCCGGTTAAAGAAGAAATCAATTAATTTTACCTGATTCAGATTTTTCTGATATGTAATAATATTATGCCAGATAAGATATACAATTTTTATTCAATTATAATTCCTTCATTTAACCGGGCTGATGAAATATATGTGTTATTAGATTCTTTAATCAAAGTGGAATTTCCTGTTGAGCATTTTGAAGTAATCATTGCCGATGACGGTTCCGCAGATGAAACAGAATCCATAGTTGACTCTTATCAAAAGAAATCAAAATTTCAGTTACGCTATTTTTCTCAGCAAAATAAAGGCCCCGGCGCTGCCCGAAATCTGGGTATGAGTAAGGCCAAAGGTGATTTTTTTATTTTTGTGGATTCCGATGTCAGCGTTCCCCCGCACTGGCTAACCAATATCGATCAGGCGCTTAATATGGAGAAAGCCGACGCCTTTGGCGGACCGGATACCTTTCGCGATGATTTCCCGGCCTTATTGAAGGCGATAAACTATTCGATGACTTCATTTATTACAACCGGCGGATTGAGGGGTAAAAAAGGTAAAAAGCTGGCTAAGTACTACCCGCGTTCCTTCAATATGGGATTGAGCAGAGAACTGTGGGAAAAAATTGGCGGATTTGGTTCGCTGCGTCATGGACAGGATATAGAATTCAGCAACAGGATTATAAGAAGCGGCGCTAAAGTTATCTTTGTTGATAATGCCGAGGTTTTCCATAAACGGCGAACAAATTTACGGCGATTTTATCGTCAGGTATTCAATTGGGGCGTGGCAAGAGTAAATTTATATAAAATTGATAAATCGATGCTGGAACCTTTGCATTTAATGCCGGCGATGGTCACGTTTATTTTAGGTTTATTAATAATTTTAGGGTTATTTTTTAAGCCGCTTGCCTTGCTGTTGATGATTGGTTTTATTTTAGGATTAGTGATATTATTAATATCGATGATTAATTCCATAATAATGTACCGGCAAGTAGGTCCGGCTTTGTATTTACCGCTGGTAATGCCGGCTCAGATAATTGGCTATGGCATGGGATTTATCTATAATTTTATCCGACGGGTTGTATTTTCCAAAGGTGAAAAAGTGGGTTTTAAAAAGCACTATTATAAATAAGGAGCCGACATGGCTAAACAAAAAGGTAAATCAAAAAAAGTGAACAGTCCTAAAGAGCTTCCAAAATCAAAACCATTATTCCAGTTATCCGAACGTGCGCAGGATTATATATTTCTGGGCATAATAACGCTTATTTTACTCGTTTTATTAAAGCCGCTGGTAATTGACGGGTTGTCTCCGCAGGGCGTGGATGTGGTGGCTGCAAAAGGGAAAAGTCATCAAATTGCAGAGTACAATAAAACCCATGATGATTTAGCTTTATGGAATCCATATATATTTGCCGGCATGCCGGAATACCAAAACTACGGGTCTAAAGCGTATTCTATCGATAATTTTTTGGGTAAATTGAGTTCATCTCTCAGCAGTCCGTTTATCCATTATTTATTTGGCGCATTGGGGATGTTTCTTCTGTTGAGATATTTAAGATTTTCTCCTATAATCGCTTTTACGGGAGCCCTGATATTTATCTTAATACCTCATTACAAATCGCTTTGGTTTGAAGGACATTTTAGAAAATTCAGGGCTATTATTTATCTTCCATGGATATTATTATCATTTAAATATTTTTTAAAGAAGCGGTCTGTTTTGGCAATCACCTTATTCGCATTAGCGTTCGGCATACAAATCCGGACGCAGCATTATCAAATTGTGTTTTACACAGCTCTGCTGATATTTGCCGTTGGCATATATCCTTTCATAAAAGACCTGATAGATAATAAATACGCCCTGTTTGTCAAATCCACCGGTTTATTAATTGTCGGCTTGGCCCTGAGTCTGCTTATGTCAGCTCAGCCGCTTTTTCTGGCCAAGGAATATTTACCTTATTCAAAAAGAGGTAAAGCGACCATCGCGGTAAATCAGGATGATTCACGTAAGGATGATTCGTCTAAGTCTGGAGGAGTTTCTATCGAATACGCCACCCGATGGTCTACGCATCCCTCAGAGTTGTTTACTTGGATTGTACCTGGTTTTTATGGCGGGATGTCGGCGGAAGAATATAATGGCAGCGCTGTACCGCAGGCGCGCGGACAAATGGTGGCTTCTTATTGGGGGCACATGCCCTTTACGCAAAGTTATGAATATGTTGGTATTCTGGTAATTATACTGGCTATTATTGGCGCATATAAATTTTGGAAGGAACCGATAATTAAAAGTCTGGTTGTTTTTTCTCTGTTTCTCATTTTGTTATCCTTTGGCAGGCATTTCAGGATCTTTTATGAACTGATTTATACCTATATTCCTTTCTTCGATAAATTTCGCGCGCCAATGATGAGCGTTACGGTTACGTTTTTTGTTGTTGCTATTCTGGCTGGTTATGGAATGGCATACCTAGCCTCGTTAAACATAAACCGGGATAATTGGAAAAAACATAAAGATATCCTATTTATATTTGCCGGATTTTTTGTACTGGGACTTGTGCTATGGGTATTCGGGCAAGGGTTTTCTTTTGTTAAACAAGCAGGAGAAAATTACCAGGGACAAAGTTTAGAACTTGTAAAAATGATAAGACAGGAAATATTCAATAATGATATCCTCAGGTATTTAATTATTATAGTAATCTCAGGCGGACTGGTAGCCGCGTATTTATTCCGTAAAATTAATTTAACTTTACTAAGTCTATTCCTGGCGCTCATAATAATAGTTGATTTGATTAATATACAATCGCGGGTAAATAAGAAGTTCGTAAATCCAAAAAGTATCGAAAAGCAATACTTTCAGAAATTACCTGCAGATAGTTATATATTAAATGATCCGGGAGTTTTCCGGATTTTTCCTGCGGGAAATTTATTCGGTGAAAACCGTTGGGGTTATTATCATCAGACGATAGGCGGTTATACGCCGATTAAGATGTATGTTATTGAAGAATTAGTAGAGAATAATATATACAATGGCTGGGATAAGGAATTGCCGTTTAACTGGAATATTTTAAAGATATTGAATGTGAAATATGTTATAACGCCGGGACAGATAAACAATGAAAATCTTCAATTAATCAGTTCTGATCAAAATAATAATTTGTTTCTATATCTGTTTAAAGATTATTTACAAAGAGGCTTTTTTGTAGATGATTATATTGTAATTGCCGATGAGTTTGATAGAATAAATAAGATAAACAGCAAAGAGTTTAATCCGGAAAAAACTGCCATTTTGGAAACAGAAATTAACGACAAAGTTGATAAACCTGACAGCAGTTATAGTAATATTATTGAATATTCACCGAATTTAATAAAATTTGAAGTTTTTACCACTGAACAAGCGTTGTTTGTAATTTCCGAAGTTGATTATCCTCCGGGTTGGAAATTTTATTTGGATGGTGAAAGAAAAGAAACTATCTATAAAACCAATCATGCCGTTCAATCCGTGATTGTTCCGGAAGGTAAACATACAATAGAATTGAGATTTGAACCGGATTCATTCAATAAGAATTTAAGAATATCCTATGCGTCAATATCAATTCTTTATCTAATGATTATGATTTCTTTGATTGCTGAAAATCGGGCCAGGATCCTTTCATCGCTAAAAAAGAAACAGGATTAGAATAACAGGAAATGAAAAAGGTTCTCATCATCACATATTATTGGCCCCCGGCCGGAGGGCCCGGCGTCCAGCGCGTATTAAAATTTGTAAAATATCTGCCGGAATTCGGCTGGATGCCAATTGTCTTAACGGTAAATAAAGGCGAATATCCTTCCATTGATGAAACGCTGGTAAGTGACATACCTGATAATATCAAAGTATATAAAACAAATTCTTTGGAACCGGGTTTTTTATATAAGAAATTTACTGGTATGAAGGAAAACGAAAGAATCCCTACGGCTGTATTAGCGGAAAAGAAACCATCCCTAAAAAAAAAAATTGCTAACTGGATTCGATTAAATCTTTTTATCCCGGATGCAAAAATAGGATGGCTGCCGTATGCAATATCAGAAGGTAAGCGAATTATTGATGCGGAGAAACCCGATTTAATTTTTTCCTCATCCCCGCCTCCAACGGTTCATTTGATCGCCAGAAAACTAAAAAAGTATTCATCCCTGAAATGGATTGCTGACTTCAGAGATCCGTGGACGGATATTCACTATTATGAAGATCAAAATAAAATTGGTATCAGTCAAAGATTTGATTCCCGATTTGAAAAAGCTGTACTCGATGAAGCTGATAAAATTGTATGTGTCAGTCAGTATGATATTGATATGGACTTTGGCAAAAAAGTTTCAGTATCGAAATGTATTAATATTGCCAATGGGTATGATGAAATGGATTTTAATGGGATTAACCGCAGGGCAACCGATCGCAGTAAATTTACTTTAATGCATCTCGGCGTCGTTGGCATCGAACGATTTCCGCATAATTTATTGAAGATTATTGTTGACCTGGATAAGAAAAAAATTATTTCGGAGGATAATTTTCAACTGACCTTTGTGGGTAAAGTTGAAAATGAAGTGTTACAGGTTATCGATAAATATAAGATTGAAAAATTCATAAAATTCATTTCCTATTTACCGCACAACGAAGCGCTTGAATACTCTAGTCAGGCCTCAGCGTTATTACTGTTAATAACCCAATCCCGAAAGAATATCCGGATACTGCCCGGAAAAACTTTTGAATATATGAGAATGGGGATTCCAATTTTAGCGATGGGACCGGAAAATGGAGAGGTGGCAAGTATTTTCAATAAGTCCGAACATTATAAGGTTATCGATTATAGTAATCACCCGGCCATATATGATTTTTTAGTCAGTATGATTAACAATCATAAAAAGGGTCTAAGAACGGACATCAATCCAATATCTGTCATAGAGAATTATGAAAGAAAAAATTTAACAAAAAAATTAGCCTCGGTATTTGATAATTGCTGAGATGTGAATCGTTATGAATGTAATTAAAAATAAATATTTCTTTTTCCTAACCCGTATCCTGAAAGATTTTTTCAAACCGGTACAATGGGAAATAGCCGATGATTTAAAATCGCAGCAATTAGGCCATTATTATTTTGTATTTTCAGAGAAAGCCATGGAAAACCAAAAAGGCGGGCAAAAAAGTATCATTTTTGACGCAGATGGTATCCCGATGAATCCTACCTATGTGGATGTTAAAGATAAGGATTACGTGTATTTTCCTATTACAATCGGACAGGTTGGTCTGGCTATTTTTCATACCTATCTGAATACGAAAAGTGATGAAGATAAAAAGCGATTTTTAAATATTGCAGACTGGTTCCTTTCGAATGGAAAGGAAAACAATAATCTTGGTATTCGGTGGATGACAGATGTAAGTCTTCCGCAATATAAAAATCCTGGACCATGGCAATCAGCCTTTTCACAGAGCAGGGGCATCTCTGTACTTTTGCGGGCCTATCAGATGACCAATAAAAAAGTATACGCAGAAATTGCTGAAAAAGCCTTGATGCCATTTAAAATATCTACATCAAACGGGGGAGTTACTTCATTTACTCCATTTGGTCCTTTCTATGAAGAGTACACGGCTGAAGTGCCAACCCTGGTATTAAATGGAATGATTTACTCCCTCTGCGGTGTTGCTGATTTTATGCGCGTTTTTCCTGAAAATATTCCGGCAAAAGAGATTTTTAATGAAGGCATTAAAACCCTTGAAAAAATTCTGCCTGAGTATAATATGGGCTACTGGTCAAAGTATAATTTATGCAAGGCAGAATGGTACCCTAAAATTGATCCGGCAACCATTGCTTATCAACATATGCATACAGCCCAGTTGAATATGTTATATAATCTTACCGGTATAAAAGCATTTAAAGATTTTGCTGATTTATTTAAACAACAGATTAATATCGTTAATATTATGAGAATGTATATGGTAAAATATAAAGCGCTCAAAATGTTGGGCAGGATATAATGGCTGGTACGTTACTATTTATATCAAAATCAAAAAAAAACACAATCCAATTCAAAGCCAGAACAGAACGAATCAGGTCATTTATTGAAAATAATTATAAATCCTATTTCAAAAATATCCAATACCGATTTCTTGATGATCAAACCTTTTTGGTTGAATTCCGAATAACCGACCATAGCAAATTTTATGAAAGCGAAGAGGGAAGCTGGTTAACATTTGAAGGAACGGTTTTTGGTCTAAGCTCTACAGAAATTTTAGATGCATCACAGTTGTGGAAATTATATTCTGAAAATCCCCTGGACTTTCCAAATCAGTTGGATGGCCATTTTATAATCAAATTGTTCAATCAAAAAACTGGCAAATATTCTGTTTTCACTGACTTCATTAAAAATAAAGTCAATTACATTTCTGAGAATTCTGATTTTTTATTATTTACTCCATATTTATCCCTTTCCGGAATTATAAGAAAACCTGAACTTGATCTGGAAGCCTTCAATGAATTTATGTGGCGTTATTATATTCTATCCAATCGCACAATTTTAAAAGAGGTAGAAAGAGTACAACCGGCGACGGAATATAATTTCGACAGTAAAGCAGGGAAATTATCATCTAAAAAATTTTGGGAATGGCCGAGACAATATACCAATTTATCATTCCGGGATTCTGTAGATAAAACAGTTCAGAGTATGAGAGAAACAGCAAGGCTATTGAATAAATCGTTTGAAAAACCCTGTATTGATTTCACCATGGGGCAGGATTCAAGACAGGTGATTTCATCTTTCACAAATCAAAACTTATCCTTTGCCACGGCTGTCTTTGGCAAAAGTGATTTTTATGAAGTGAATGCCGTGCAGAATCTTGCGCAAAAATATAACCTTGAAAATCATAACATTCAGCTCGACCCAAATTATGTCACTCATATTTATGACCATTTTAAAAAGGCGCTGCTTTTAGGAAATTGTGAACAGCCGGGTTATTTATTGAGCCGTATTTTATATATGCGTTTGCAATATATAAATTGGGGCAATGTTTCTTTAAATGGCGTCGATGGTCATTTTTATAAAAATGGGCTTTGGGATGAACAATATACCATGAATTTTTACAGGGAACCCAAAGATTTTAATATAGATATGTTCCTGAAATTACGGGCGCTGAGCAATAATTATAAAGATGACATTTTTAATTCGGAATATAGAGAAATTAAAAATAATTCAAGACCGTATTTTGCCTCTATTATAGAGCAAAGTATAAATGACTACAGGAATAGTCCTGTTTCAATCCAGGTGGATAAATTTGATTTAAGCCACTGGCTAAATTTTGCCCTTTCTGCAAACAATACCTGCAATAGCATTATACCTCATATTTCCCCCTTATTGTTACGCCGTAATCTGGAATTTGCTCTCACGGTTCCGGTTCAATGGAAATTTAATCTATCCAAATATCAAAGAGCCATTGTTTACACACTTGATCCGGATCTGGCTTCTGAGAGAACTGATTTCGGCGGGGTTAATATGATACCTAAAAATGCAATCACTGTAATTCCATTTTATTTCAGATATTTTTATTTTCAGTCATCAAGGATGCGTAAAAAAATAAAATCAAAATTAGGATTCAGGGTAACAACACATCTGCAGGAAGCATGGGACTACCTGCCTGTATATAAACAATTGTTTTTACAGCCTGAAATACAGAGCGTATTGAATTTTGATGAAATGGAAATCTCTGCTCTTCTTAGCAAGGATGAATGGCAACAATATGTATCGGATTTAAAGAGTTCTGATAATCTTGGTCTTAAAAATCTGGAAAATATTTTAAAAATTGCCAGTGTTGAAAACTTCATTCGCCTGGCAAAATCCATTAGTTAATAAATGTATAGTCTGCCTTCTAAAAAATAATTAAATATTTTTTTACTTGATTCGAGTATAAAAACAGTTTATATTTAGAGCAAAAAAAGTACTCGTATTATGTTAAAAACATTAATTACATCTGAAACAAGAATAAAACTTTTAATGAAGTTCTTCCTGAATCCAAAGACAAAGGGTTATCTGCGCCAGTTATCAACTGAATTCGGTGAATCGACCAATGGGATTCGTTTAGAATTAAATAAGCTGGAAGAAGCGCAGGTTCTCACCTCAAATTTTGAAGGCAGAAATAAAATCTTCCAGGCCAATCAGGAACATCCGCTCTTTAAAGATCTTCGAAGTATTGTTTTTAAATCAACGGGGATTGACCAGGTTGTTTCCAACATTATTCAAAATCTAGGCAAAATACATCTGGCGTTTATTCGCGGTGATTATGCGCTTGGAATTGACAGCGGACTTATTGATCTGGTTGTTGTGGGCAGTAAAATTAATATGGAAGAGCTTGAGAGAGTGCGTTTAAAAACAGAAAAATTGATAAACCGAAAAATATCAACCTTGGTTCTGGATGAAACCGAATTTAATAAATTGAAGGATAATTTTTTAGATAAGCCAATATTGGTTTTATTGGGCGCTGAACCTATGATTGACAATCAAGAATAATAGTGATTTGTTTAAACATTAGGATCAACTCTAAAAACTTATACGAAAATGCTGTGAATAAATATATATCAAAATACGGTCTGCTGAGATCATCTCAGATTGCTATATCTATGATTTTAAAAAAATATAGAATCAGGTTATTAAAGTATAGTATAAATAAAAATACTATTTATAATGACTTGGTTCATTCTGAGCCCGAGTTGTTGAATAATATCATCTTAAATGGTAAGAGTCTTGGATTGAAGGCCAATATCGAATCGATTAAAAAAAATAAATTATATGAAAAGATATCATCAACTATAATTAAAGAAGCGGATAATTACTGCAATAGTATTTTTAATATTCTGGGCAGCGGTTGGATATCATGGGAAAGCAATGGATCGATTGACTGGCATACAGATAAAATTAACGATTGGACATGGGAACATGATCTTTATTATACGGATATATCAAAAAAAATAAGATCAAATATTAAAAGCCATAGTTCAGATAATTCTGATCCTAAAATCCCCAGAGAATTAAGTCGGTTCCATTTCATCTTTTGTTTATTTTATGCCTATGTTTTTACTGACCAAAATAAATATCTGGATAGAATCAAGTTTTTTATATTGAACTGGATAGCAAAAAATCCGCCTTATTATGGTATCAATTGGTCAAATGCTATGGAAGCGGCGATTCGCATTTCCAACTGGTGTATAATTGTAAATGAATTGAAACAGGAACTTCTGACTGATGTTGACTTTGCCGGTAAATTTTATAAATCCCTCGCGGAACATGCTTCTTTTATCAATGAAAATCCGGAAAATATTATTATTAAGAATAATCATTTTATTTCTAATTTAGCGGGATTATTTATTATATATTCGCTTTTTCCTGTATTTAAAAATAACAGTCGATTATTGAAAAAGACCTCACAAAAATTGCGCAACGAGTTAAAGAACCAGGTTTATGAAGATGGCGTCGATATGGAAGGGTCCACCGCATATCACCGATTTGTGACGGAACTTTTCTTTCTTCCATTTTTTCTATCAGAAAAATTAGCCTTAAATCTGTTTGATCAACAGGATTCGGCACGTTTACATAATATGTTTTTATTTATCAGGCATGTTATTAAGCCCAGTGGTAATATCATCCAGTTTGGTGATAATGATAGCGGCCGACTCATAAAATTATTTGAAAGACCCGCATTGAGTCAGGATTATATGTTATCTTTGGGATTCGGATTATTTAAAGACCGCGACTTATATATTAAGGAATTTCCATTTGATATTTTGGGGTATGTTGTATGGGGGGATGAAGTTAAGAAGCGATATGAAAGTGAAACAAATTCAATCTTCCAACTATCCGTTAAAGCATTTAAGGCTTCAGGCATTTATATATTGAGAAATGATAAATTCTTTGCAGCTATTTCCGCCATTCCTAACGGAAATGGTGTGCACACACATAATGATAAGTTATCATTTGAATTGGCCTATAAAGTATATGATATTATTGTTGATCCGGGCACTTATGTATACAGTTCAGATGTTAAAACGAGGAATAAATTCCGTTCCACAGCTTCGCATAATACGGTTATGGAAAACGGATATGAGCAAAATAAACTTGGAATGAATGTGTTCGAATTGGCGAATGACTGCAGAGTAACCATCACAAAATTCGATTCAAACACGTTTGGGGCTTATCATGACGGATTTATTATAAAAGGCGGACATCAACATCATCGCTCATTCCGTTTAGAAAACTCAGGTCTAATTATTGAGGATTCTATTGATTCTGATGAACCCTTAAGAGCTTTTTTTCATTTTGGACCTGGTATTAAAATTAATGAGAAAGACTCGAAATTCAGTATTTATGCAAATGATCAGCATGTAATAAATTTAACGTTCAACCATGTTATTGACGCCAGTGTTGATCCCTATGACTATTCTCCAGGCTATGGAGAGTTAATGGAGTGTAATAAATTAACGGTTTCGTTTAAGAAGCATCTTCAAACAAGTTTTGTACTCAATTAAGAGATAAGAAAATGATTCAAGCAATTGTTAAAAAGGGTAAGGTAAAAGGAGAAAAAGTTCCTGCTCCGGTCGTATCGAAAGGCCGATTATTAATTAAGGTTGTGAACAGCTGTATTTCCGCGGGTACTGAAATCAGTAAAGTTGAACGTACCGGAAAATCATTGATTAAAATGGCTCTTGATCAGCCAGCTGAAGTTAAGCAGGTAATAAATATGCTAAAAGAACGCGGAATATCCAAGACAATTTCTAAGGTCAGAGGCGCTCTCGATACCGGAAAACAAAGCGGATACTCGATCTCAGGGATTGTCATTGATATTGGCGAAGGCGTAAAAGGATTTGAAATTGGCGACAAAGTCGCGGCTGCGGGCGCTGATCTTGCGAATCATGCTGAATATGTGAGCATTCCTGAAAACCTGGTGATGAAGATACCTGATCATCTGGACTTTAAAAAGGCGTCTACAGTAACTCTGGGTGGTATTGCATTGCAGGGCGTGCGCCGGGCCGAATTGAATATAGGAGAATATGCTGTTGTTGTGGGCGTTGGAATACTGGGTTTACTGACCGTACAAATGCTCCGGTTATCCGGTATCAGAGTTGCTGCAGCTGATCTGGATGAATCACGTTTGGAACTGGCAAAAATATACGGCGCCGAATTGATAATTAATACAGCAAAACAAAACTTAGTAAAAGAAATTGAAAACTGGACAAACAGTTATGGCAGCGACGCTGTAATTTTTACAGCAGCCACTAAAAGCAGTGAAGCGTTGTCACAATCTTTTAAGATCTGCAAGAAAAAAGGTCGGGTAATTCTGGTCGGTGTTTCAGGTATGGATATTAAACGGGCAGATATTTATGAAAAGGAACTGGATTTTAAAATATCCACATCCTATGGACCCGGCCGGTATGATAAAGGCTATGAAGAGAAAGGTCATGATTATCCCTATGCTTATGTGCGCTGGACTGAAAAAAGAAATATGTCGGAATATTTACGATTATTGGCAAATAATGAAATCAAACTGGATAAAATGATCAATAAAATATTTCCGATTGAGAATGTCGAAGAAGCATTTGAAGCATTGAATGGGCCGGAAAAACCAATTCTTACAATACTTGATTACGGGGATTTTGAAATATCTGATTTGCAAAAGTACCGTAATCATGAACGCAAAGTAGTAATAAATATCAAACCGGTTAGTGAAAACATTATTAAAATCGCCCTGGTTGGCGCAGGTAGTTTTGCCGCCGGAACCCATTTACCGAATCTGCAAAAATTAAAAGATAAATATGAGCTCTACGCGGTTGTGAATAGATCGGGACATAAAGCGAAAGCAGTGGCTGAACAATTCGGAGCACAAATCGCAACAAGTAATATCGATGAAGTCCTAAACGATAAAAATGTTGATATGGTTCTTATATCGACACGCCATGAAAGTCATGCGGCATTAACATTAAAAGCATTACAAAATGGCAAACATGTTTTTGTTGAAAAACCATTGGCAACAAGACTGGATGACCTTAAGGCGATAGAAGATTTTTATTCTCAAAGTAAAGATGAAAAACCTATACTGATGGTTGGTTTTAATAGACGATTCAGCAGATATGCTGTTGAAATTAAAAAGCATGCAGATAAAAGAATGAATCCTCTAATCATTCACTATAGAATGAATGCCGGTTACTTGCCTAAGGATCATTGGGTGCATGAACATGGCGGACGTATTGTTGGAGAAGCCTGCCATATCGTCGATCTGATGACCTATTTAACTCAAAGCGAAATAGAATCCATATTTGCCGAACAATTGACTCCTCAAACCGAAAAGTTTCAAAGTTCGGATAATAAAATAATCGTGCTCAAATACAAAGATGGCAGTATTGCGACCATCGAATACTTAGCTGTTGGAAGCAAGAAATTAAGTAAGGAATACATGGAAATTCATTTTGATGAAAAATCAATAATAATGGATGATTATAAATCGCTAAAAGGCTATGATATAAATATAAAAGAAATTAATACCAGGATTAGTGAAAAGGGTCAGTTTGAAGAATTAGTGCATTTATACGATTCGCTGAGCGGTAAGAATAAGAGTTGGCCTATTGATCTTTGGGATATTTTACAAACAACAGAAGTGACATTGAGTATTTAATGAAAATAATTTTAGTAGGTCCATATCCACCCCCCTTTGGAGGTGTTTCAATACATTGTAAAAGGCTTCATACCTATTTAAACAAAAAAAATCTTATTCATAAAATGTTGGATGTAGCAAAGATACAAATTAAGAAAGCAGATGATATTAAACAGATGAGTGAAATTCATATGATTATGCAGCTCATAGTATTTGAAAAGAAAAGTATCGTTCATATTCATATTTTTTCTATCAAGCTATTATTTTTTATTTATTTGATTTCCTTTAAGCATAAAGTTCTTATCACATTGCATAACGAACGATTTTTAGATTCACTAATACAAAAAAACAAAATATCACTTTATTTTTTAACTATTATGTTTTCAAATTTATATACCGTGATTGTAATGAATTTAAAATGTAAAAAACTTGCAGAATTAATTGTTGAACCGAGTAAAATAGATGTTATATCAGGATTTATTCCCCCTGAAATTGTTCCACCTTTGACGGACGGAGAGATCTTATCAAAACGGAGATTACATAAATTTATGATTGCGTCAAATGCCTGGAAGATCCGTTTCTATAAAGATGAAGATCTTTACGGAATAGATCTTTTAATTGAATTAATGAACCATCTTGTAAATCAAAAGAATATTGATGCAGTACTTATTTTTTTATTACCTGAGATAGGAGAAAATAATTATTACAATACTTTATTGGAAAAAATATCATATTATAACCTAAATCAAAAATTCCTATTTATAACTAAGCCCATGGAAATTGGATCAAGTTTATGGAAGATATCTGATTTAGTAATCAGAGCAACCAATACGGATGGCAGTTCTATTTCAATTTTAGAAGCTCTTGATGTTGGGACACCGGTACTGGCTAGCAATTGTGTAGAAAGACCGGAAGGTGTATCATT
>JAFGKZ010000063.1 GCA_016928315.1 Calditrichaceae bacterium | reverse complement strand
TGAAAATTTAGATAATAGTGAAGAACTAAAGAATATTGAAGAGCTACATCTCGAAAATGAAAGGCTGAAAGAAAAAAAATCAAGGGTTAAAGACCAATTAGAGATTCTGCTTAATGAACTGGAGCAGAAAGTTACTATCAAAAATGGTGTTGATTCATAAATAGATAAGGAATAAAATGGCTCCTGGCCAGATTCGTGTAAATATATTTGGAAGTGAATATACATTGCGTGCCGATAATGACGATAACATGGTTGAGAAAATTGCGCAATATGTGGATGAAAAAATGAGAGAGATCGATCGCAATCAAACTCTTAAATCAACAACGCGGGTTGCAATTCTTGCTGCATTGAATATAGCTGAAGAATTGTTTCAGGAGCGCGTCTATAGAAAAAAATTACTGGATCAATTAAACGAGGAATCCAAAAAAATAAACAATGAGCTCACTGAAGTATTAAGTGAGCAGAATTGAAAATATTTTTAACCCTGTGTATGTAAGCCTGGGTTCAAAAATAGGACCAACACCATTAAAATAGGGAACTCGGCTCTGAGCGCTGATTGCAGGCCCGGCCTTTTGAGGTGAGTGGAAACATGACCCGTTCAGGAGGTGCCCACTGTGTTAAAAAAGGTTCTATTATTTGAACCAGGTTTAAGTATACAGGGTTTTTTATTTTGCACGCCTCCTTTTTATATTGATGGTTTTTAAGGAGTATAAATGACTACATTTGGAATATTAATAGGACTAGGCATATTGATATCCGGCGCCATAGCCGGCTGGCTGCTTAGTTCATACCTTGGGGCGGCAAGTATGCGGGCATCCAGGGATCAAAGTAAAAAGATACTAAGAGATGCCAAAGAAGAAGCAGAGAATCTGAAAAATGAAAAACTTATGGAACTTGAAGATACTTTGTTTCAGCAAAAACAGAAGTTAGAAGATGAATTCAACCGTAAGAGTCAATCATTAAAGCAATTAGAAAGAGATCTATCGGATAAAGAGAATAATATTGATCGTAAAGCTGATCTCATTGCAAAAAAAGAACAAAATATCTCTATCCAGACAAAAGATATCGAAAACAGGGAACACCAATTAAAATTGCGGCAGGAAAAACTAGATAAACTACTTGATGAAGAAAATATACGGTTGGAAAGAATTTCTGGCATGACACGTGAAGAAGCCAAGAAAATTTTGATGGATAACCTGATCGAATCTGCAAAAACAGATGCCTCTGCAGAAATGTATCGTATTGTTGAAGATGCAAAAAAAGAAGCACAAATTGAAGCAAAAAATATAATTATATCTGCAATGCAGCAAACAGCTGCTGATCATGCAGTGGAATCCACAGTATCCATTGTTAGTCTTCCCAGTGATGATATGAAAGGTCGAATTATAGGTCGTGAGGGACGTAATATCAGGGCATTTGAAATTACTACCGGTATCGATGTAATTGTAGATGATACACCGGAAGCCGTCATTTTAAGCGGTTATGATCCCTATCGTCGAGAACTTGCCCGAATCACAATGGAAAAATTAGTGAGTGATGGTCGTATCCATCCGGGACGTATAGAAGAAACTTATGAAAAAACCCAGCAAGAAATGAAGGAGTATTTCACCGAACTGGGCGAACAGGCTATTCTTGAAGCTGGTGTTCATGGCTTGCATCCCGATGTCGTAAACACATTAGGCAAATTACGGTATCGTACAACTTATGGGCAAAATGTTCTACAGCACAGCATCGAAGTCGCACAGATTGCAGGCATTATGGCAACAGAACTCAATCTTGATGAAACTCTTGCTAAACGTGCCGGCATACTGCACGATATTGGCAAGGGATTAGAAAAGCTTACAGAAGGCAGCCATGCCCAGATGGGATATGACTTTGTTAAAAGATTTGGTGAACATCCGGTTGTTCTGAACGCAATTCAGGCACATCACGGAGATATCGAAGTCATTTCCCCGATATCAACATTAGTTCAGATTGCCAATGAAATGAGCAGGGCAAGGCCGGGCGCCCGAAGAGATGTTATCGAAAATTTTGTATCCAGGATGCAGAATGTCGAAGAAATTGCCCGTTCCTTTGAAGGCGTCAAGGGCGCTTATGCTATTCAGGCTGGCAAAGAAGTACGGGTTATCATTGATCATGAAAAAACCGATGATGCGGCTAGTATGCAATTAGCCAATGATATTGCCCAAAAAGTGCAAAAGGATATTGATTATCCCGGTCAGGTTAAAATTGTTGTGATAAGAGAATTTCGATCCATTGATTTTGCATAACTTTTAAAAGAAATATCAAGAGAGTATCAAAATGAACGAGACTTTAATCCTTAAAAGCAGACCTGTTGTTGAATCATTGAATGATAAGCACAAAGCACTTGTCGGGCACTTGAAAAGTAAAAATATAAATCCAAGTTTAACCGTTGTAATTGTTGGTGATGATCCCGCTTCTCATGTTTATGTGCGCAGAAAGGGGCAGGCCTGTGAAAAGTTAGGTATAGTCTCCGATACGATCGCTCTTCCGGCTGATACACCTGAATCGGCATTACTTGACCTGATAACCAAATTGAATTCGGATAAATCTATTCATGGCATACTAGTTCAATCGCCCATGCCTAAACAAATTAATGAAGATCATATTATATTAGCTATCGATCCTAAAAAGGATGTGGATTGTTTTCATCCGCACAATGTTGGTCTGTTGGTCAGCGGCAATCCATACATGCAGCCCTGTACACCAGCTGGTATCGTTGAAATTCTAAAATATTACAAAATATCACCGGAAGGCAAACATGTTGTTGTAATGGGCCGAAGTAATATTGTAGGTAAACCAATGGCTAATTTGCTGGTTCAAAAGAAACAATTTGCTAACGCAACTGTGACAGTTGTACATAGCCGGACCAATGCTATAGGCGAATATACTAAACAAGCAGATATATTGATTGCAGCCATTGGACAACCGCATTTTGTAACAAATAATATGGTTAAAGAAGGGGCTGTAGTGATTGATGTGGGTATGAATAGGATAGATGCGGATAATGAAAAAGGCTATGCGCTGGTGGGTGATGTAAAATATGATGAAGTGTTTGAAAAGGTTAGCGCTATTACACCTGTTCCAGGAGGTGTAGGACCAATGACCATTGCTATGCTGATGGAAAATACCATTACGGCTGCTGCTCAACAAGGTGGCATTACGCTTGATTAAGAGGGAAAAGTTCATTCCCATCGGAATAGCATCTTCGGTTGCCAAAGCATCAGGTTTTGATTGGATGAAAACCATAGAAATTGCTAATAAACTGAATGTTTCGGTAATTCAATTGCATCTTAATCAGTTTAAGCCTGAATTTAACTGGCAATTGAATCTGGCTGAGCGGTTTAAACAGATTTATATACATCTTCCCGCGGATTTCAATTATAAGCATCCTTTCGTTGCATCACTTAAAAATATACCGAATGCCCCTTTATTGATTCAGCATGAGCGGTATTTAAACAGGGATGATATTGATTTTTTTATTGCAAGTAGACTACCCCTTGGTTTTGAAAATGATCAGCAGAATTATCTTTATGGTTATTTTGATCAGCTAAAGAAATTACATTACCTTGGTTTAAACATAGCAGCGGTAATTGATTTACCACGATTCTATCACCAATTTATTGGGAAACAAGACGAAAAGGAAATTTATAATCATATTCTCAATGTTTTAACCTGGTGTAAATCGCTTCAAATATCCGTAATTATGCATACAATTGATATTGCGGATTATCAACCAAAGCAGGCAAGTTGGACACCGATTTTTGAGGGAATTTTACCATGGAAAGAAGTTTTAACTTTTTCGATTAAAGAATCCATTCCGGTTAAATCGATTATTTTTGAATATGAGGATTTCCCCAATATGGAAAAATCCATATGTTTACTAAGAGAGTGGTTCGAAAAAAGGGAATACATACAATACAGCTAAAGTAATCTGAACAGCGCTGATTATAAAAAGTAATTTTAAACTTAATCTTTATTTCAGTGTAAATCTGCCTTAAAAAAATATAATTTTAAATATGCAAGACAATCAATTATTAAAATATTTACAACCTGAAGTAATTTCTTCTGTGAAAAATCTGGAATTGGTTGCGCGTCTCGTTGTAGAAGGTTATTTAACAGGCAGACACCGCAGTCCTTTTCATGGATTCAGCGTGGAATTTTCTCAGCATAGGCCCTATATGCCTGGTGATAACCTACGTTTTATCGATTGGAAGGTATTTGGACGCACTGATCGATACTATATTAAACAATTCGAAGAAGAAACGAATCTTCGATGCCATATTTTACTGGATGTATCCAAATCCATGCAATATGCCAGTGATAAAATCACCAAAGCCCAATATGCTTCATATCTAACTGCCGGATTAACTTTTTTAATGCTGCAGCAAAGAGATTCAACCGGATTGGTTCTTTTCGATGATAAAATTAAGAAGATTGTACCTCCACGATCTGTTATTTCACATCTCAATGTCATTTTACAAGCTGTTAATAAAGCGGAATATGGCAACGATACTAATATCAGTATGGCGTTGCATAGCTTAGCAGAACAAATAAGAAAAAGAGGGCTTATCATTTTGATTTCTGATTTGCTTGATGATCCTCAGGCTCTTTTGAATGGTTTAAAGCATTTCCGTCATAATAAACATGAGATATTAGTTTTTCATATTATTGATCGTAAAGAGCTGGAATTTGATTTCTCAGGTGATGTGTTATTTGAGGATATTGAGAGTAACGATAAACTTAAAACGCAACCGCGGTACATACAGGAAATCTATAAGCAGAAATTTGCCGAATATCTGGAATACTTAAAAGTAAATTTCAGCAATAACAGGATTGATTACCAACAGTTATTTACACATACCCCTTTTGATATAGCCTTAACCGAGTATTTATTAAAACGCAAACGAATGTTCTAATTTTTTTGGTTTGATTCATTACAATCCAATTCTATAAATTTACTCCGAAAAAGTTGCATAATGAATTTATTTAATCGATCGTAAATCGGTTCAATTTCCGGACCGAACTTTTTTCCTAAAAGTTTCCCAATATCTTCTACTGTGTTTTTACCATTGCAGTTTTTCCAGACTTCTGTACCCAGTTCATCCAGTTTAATTATGAAATTTTCACCTTTCACAAATGGATTTAAGAACTTCTTTGCCCAATTGCTTTTAAATTTCGGTTTTAAAATACGTATTAGACCGGTTTCGTCATTGGTATCCCAATCAGCAGTTTGAAGTGGAATACATGACATGAGTTGTTGTGTGGTTTTTATCTTCATATAAAAGGAAAGATGGGACAGACATTAAATATCTACCCCATATAAATTTTATTTAATTTTTTGATTGTTTTGTTGCACTTTTTAATGGCACTACAATTAATAAATACGCCAGCCCCAAGAAAACGAAAAAACCAGCGATCGCGCTTGGATTACTGACACCAAGTATGTTCACAGCAAAATGTTTAAGCATGCTTATTTTTTCACCAGCAAGCAGGTATTCAATTTCATACATTTCCTGCCCCAGGTACAGAAATGCCAGAATCACCGCCATAAGCGCCTCTCCGGCTATTAATCCGGATGATATAAGTACGCCTTTATTTTCCGCCTTTATACAAATATCCTCCGATTTTTTACTTCTTTTTAACGTCACATCAAGTAACCAGCGAATAATGCCGCCGACAAAAATAGCAGCAGTGGAAGCAAATGGCAGATACATACCCACAGCAATCAACATTGGGGATGGGGATTTTACCAAAATTAATCCAATCGCGAAAAACATACCGGCGATAACCAGCGGCCAGGCCATTTCGCCGCCTACAATACCTTTAGACATCAAAGCCATTAATCCTGCCTGAGGGGCCGGTAATTCCGCACTGCCAATATGATAGACTTTATCCATAGCAATCATTGGAAAAACGAGCAATAATGCGGCAGCAATCACTCCTATAATTTCGCCAATTTCCATCCTCCAGGGCGTTCCGCCTAAGATGTGACCTACTTTTAAATCCTGAGTCATATCACCGGCAATACCTGCCGTAGTGCAGACTACACCAGCTACCGCCAGAACCGCCATCACACCATGATCCCCAGTAACACCAATTATCACCAGTAGAATGGCCGAAATAAGCAGAGAACTCAATGTAAGTCCGCTAATGGGGTTATTGGAACTGCCAACTAATCCAACCAGATATCCTGCTACTGCGGAAAACAGAAAGCCTAAAATGATCATTACAACCGTTAATAAAAGCGCACCAATAATAGACTGGGCAAAATAGTTATATAAAAAAAATAACGGAATGGCTAAACCAATAATGGCTAAACCAACTTTTTTAAAATCCAGATCTACTTCGAGCCTGGAAACTTCTTTTGAATCATCCTTTTTTGCCTTCAGATCTTTTATTGCCTTTGTAATACCAGCAAACAACGAATCTTTCAAATTATATAAAGTGTAGAACGCAGCGACAATCATAGTGCCAACAGCAAAGGGTCTAATTTGTTTATACCATACTTCATTGGCAACTTCTAGCCATGAAGACTCAGCTGCCAGCGTTGATAAAGATGGATTTAAAAAGATTCCAAGCGGAACCATAACCAGCCAGCCCATTACAGCACCAGAGAAAAGCACTGAAGCCACACGCATACCAACTATAAAACCAACACCAGCTAAAGCAGGAGATGCGGCTGGAGTGCCAATAAGGAAACCGCCTCCATAGGCTATATCTGTTGTAAGCATAGTGATTTTTGATTTGAATAATTGAAAATATTTTTCGGTAGAATCTGCGATAAGGTGGATACCATTGGAATTTTTAAATAATTCCCAAAGTCCTGCAATACCCATACTTGCAAAAACAGCGCCTGCACCGGTTTGTCCACCCTGTCCAGCTTTAACTATTTCAGCAGCTGCAACGCTTTCAGGAAAGGGAAGATCTGTTTCTTCGACCATACTTCTCCTCAAGATGGTGATAAATAATACACCTAATAAACCACCAATCAGCATGATAAGTGTACTTTCCCAATATCTTAATTCTTCCCAAACGCCGCTTATTACAAATGCCGGTATGGTAAAAATGGCGCCGGCAACCAATGCCTCTCCAACAGAAGCTGTTGTTCTGGCAATATTTTCTTCCAGGATGTTGCCTTTAAATATTCTTAAAGCAGCCATAGCAACCACTGCCGCAGGAAATGTTGCAGCCACAGTTAATCCGGCTTTCATGCCAAGATAAGCGTTGGCGGCACCCAGGACCACTGCCATCAAAACGCCGAGCAGCAACGCCTTAACAGACAATTCCTTTAAATTTGAATCAGCAGGGACAAAAGGTTTAAAATCACTGTTGGCCATACAGATCTCCTTGAAATTATTAAAATTAGACTTTAACCATTTTTGCAATATATAATCAGATAAACCTTTTAAAACTACCAGTTTTCACAAATAAAATCAAGCCAGATGGAATGTACTTTATTATATGAATAAACGATTTTTAACATTACATAAAATTAAAATTTGAATTTTATATTTAAAATATTTAAAGTTATGCGTAAGATATTAAGGAGATATAAAATGAGTTTTGATCGTTTGTATTATACAATTGGTCAGGTTTCAAAAATATCCGGTCTTCCGCAATCGGTATTACGGTACTGGGAAACTGTATTTGAATCATTAAATCCTCCAAAATCCAATGGCGGCACCAGGCAGTATACAGAAAATGATGTTGAGATAGTGCTTGAAATAAAAAAATTACTCTATGATGAAGGCTACACTATTAAAGGCGCCAATAAGCATATAAAAAATATATATTCCACTATAAATGAAACTGAAAGTAGTGATGAAGAAGAACAAATGACAAATACATCTCGTCCTGAGAATAATACTGCAAAAATTGATAGTAATTATATTGAGCGTATAAAAAATCGAATTCAGTCTATTATCCAGATACTGGATGAATGAATTTTCCGTATATTGATTTTATTTCACGAGTTATTTAAATTCAGGTCGTTCGGAGCGTGGCGCAGTCCGGGTAGCGCACTTGAATGGGGTTCAAGGGGTCGCTGGTTCGAATCCAGTCGCTCCGACATTTAAATAAAGGGGATTGGTTTCAATCCCCATTTTTATTTATTGACGAGTGGTAAACTATGAAATCAGGATGTAATGCTCTCATATGATCAGTTATGATGTTTTAATTCCAGCCTATAACGCAGAAAATACAATAGCCCAATTAATCGATCAGATAAAAGAATTAAACATAAAACCTGAAAAAATTATTGTCGTTGATGATGGATCAGAAGATCAAACTCCAAACCTGATAAAAGATAAGGTCGATTCAGTCATTACCATTAAAGAAAATAAAGGCAAAGGCTTTGCTCTTCGAAACGGTTTTAACGAATTTTTAAAATCAAATACAAGTGATTATTTAATATGTATTGATGCAGATTTACAGCATCCGGTTTCTTATATTAGCAAATTTGTAGAATATGCTGAAAAAAGAAAATCAAAATTTATAATTGGGAAAAGGGACCGAAAATTTGGCATCATGCCGTTTTCAAGAATTCTTTCGAATTCAACTACATCGTTAATTTTATCCATCATTAGTAATCAAAAAATTGAAGACAGCCAGTGCGGATTCCGATTAATTCATCGTGAAGCTTTATGTAAATTATCCTTACAGGAAAATGGTTTTCAATTAGAAAGTGAAATGATAATCAAAGCAGCTAAGCAAAAGATCTCTATTGATTTTATTAAGATCCCGACTATATATAATGGCCACATTTCAAATATCAATCATCTTGGAGATACGATTCGATTTATTCGATTAGTTTTATCAGAATTGACAGGTAGATCATGAACTATGATAAAAAAATATCGGATATGTTAAATCGTTTGCGTTCAAAAGGTATTCGGGATGAGGATGTGCTCAAAGCCATGGAAAAAACACCCCGGCACCAATTTGTTGCACATGGACTGGAGCACCAGGCTTATGATGAAAAAGCGCTGCCTATAGGCTATGGTCAAACAATCTCTCACCCTTATACAGTTGCATTAATGACACAAACACTCCAAATAAAAAAATCTAAAAGAATATTAGAGATTGGCACCGGATCTGGTTATCAAGCTGCCGTTATCGCCCAAATGGGTGCGCAGGTATATACCATAGAAAAAGTAAAGCAACTTGGCATTCAGGCGAGAAAGATACTTGAGAGCTTAAAATATCATGTAATTACGCGGATTGGTGATGGGACAATGGGGTGGCTAAATTATGCGCCCTATGATGCCATTATTGTGACCGCAGGCGCCCCTGTAACTCCGGAAAATTTGATCAATCAGTTAAAAGATGATGGTAAATTGTTAATCCCTATCGGCAATAAAGATGAACAGATGTTGACCTTATATATAAAAAATAATGATACCTTTAAAAAAATTCAAATTGAAAAACTTAAATTTGTACCGTTAGTTGGTAATGGGGGATGGTAGCGTAAATGCAGTTTATTAGGGGAAAAATAAAGAAAAAACTATTTATACTTATTACTTTTTGTTTAATATTAGTATTCGTTTCTATTCTTGAAGTGACCTTAAGGCTTGTAAATTATGGCAGTTCATATGAATTATTTGTACCAACGCCAAGTCCAGAATCCAAATATCTTGGAATAAACTTTGATGCGGTTAAAAAGTATTTTTCGCATATTAAAGATATTCCAACACCGCGAAAAGATTTGTTTTTAAAGGAAAAGCCGCAAAATGGATATAGAATATTTGTACTTGGAGGATCCACAGCCGCTGGCTTTCCTTACGGTAATAATTTAACGTTCAGCCGGATATTAAACAGAAGGCTTTCTGATGCTTATCCTGAAAAAAAAATAGAAGTAATCAATACAGCATTTACCGCTATTAATACCTATACACAATTAGATTTTATGGATGAGATTATTATGTATGCGCCTGATGCAATCTTAATTTATACGGGTCATAATGAATATTATGGCGCATTAGGTATTGGTTCTATGGAAAGTTTTGGTAATCGCCGTTGGGTCATTAAAATTATTCTTTATTTAAAAAAATTTAGAATATATCAGTTGATGGAAAATTCACTTTCTTCAATTTTCTCATTATTAAGTAATGATAAGTATGACGAAGCATTAGAAAATCCAAATGCAACCATGATGGAAAGAATAGTACGTAATAAATATATCCCATTTGAAAGTGATAATTATTATAGAGGAATTGATCAGTTCAGATTCAATATTAGGGATATATTGAAAATAGCTGATGAAAACCATATAAAAGTTGTCATCAGCGAATTAGTTAGTAATATACGTAATCACAGTCCATTTCATAGCATTAACTCAGAAAAATATCCTGCTGCGGATGCTGTATATAAACAAGCTGTAATTAAACAACAAAAAGGTGATTATGATACAGCAAGAAAATTATATTATCAGGCAAAAGATTTAGATGCTTTAAGATTCAGAGCTCCGGAAGAATTAAATAACATTATTCACGAATTAGCTAAAGAATTTAATGTACCTGTTGTACCGATGAAATCTATTTTTGAAGCATATTCAGATTTTGGTATAATCGGGAACAAGCTGATGCTGGAACATCTGCATCCAAATAAAAAGGGTTATTTCTTAATGGCAGATGCATTTTTTAATATTCTTATTGATAATCAATTTATAGAGAATACTAATCCGGCAATCAAGATTAAATCAAGCAGGTATTACGAAATGAACTGGGGATTTTCCCGATTGGATAGTCTATATTCTGATTTATCCATAAGGCAATTGAAAAGCGGCTGGCCATTTAAAATAGAAGGAACAAAAAATACCTTTTTGGATACGTTTATACCGTGCAGTATAGAGGAAGAGCTTATAGTTGAAATTTTTAAAAATCCTAATATGACGCTTGAAAAAGCCCATATTAAAATGGCGGAACATCTTAAATCGATTGGCAGATTAGATTTGGCAATTGAAGAGTATAAAGCATTAATTTATACGGTTCCATATTTCGATCTTTTTTATGAGCCTGCGCTTAAGCTGCTTGCAACTCAAAACAAATACGATGATGCGCTTCAATTAATTAAAGAATTATCACAATATAGTGGAGAAAATTTATTCACACATAAATGGACTGCTCAAATTTATTTAGCCTTGGGATATCCCCAAAATGCTATTCCATATCTGGAGTTATTATTGCAGTTCGGTGGAAAAGAGGAAATATTACTTTACAATTTAAGCAGAGCTTATTTTTCTATTGGTGATAAACAAAATGGGGATAGAGTGTTAAATATAATTAAACAATATTTCCCCAATTCTCATTTGATTATAACTCTGGAAAAATATAAAGATATCTTAAAGAATTAATACTTCTATTAGCATATTCATACGGAAGGATATTATGGCTGGAAAACTAAAATCAAAAATATATTATTTACGACTCTTTCTTGTTGGTTGTGTTATGGGTATCGCAAATATTATTCCCGGTGTTAGCGGCGGCACTATGGCTGTTGTATTTGGTATTTATGAAGAATTGATGGAGGCTTTATCAAATTTTATCAGCGATAAAAATAAGCGACTTTATTATATTATCTTTTTGGTTATATTATTTGCTGGGGCTTTATTTTCAATTTTAGCCTTCTCAAAGGCGCTTGGATGGGCTTTTGATAATTACGAAATGATGACCCTATATTTCTTTATGGGGTTAATTCTCGGCAGCATACCAGTTGTTATTAAAACACATGATGAAATGCGCATTACTATTACAAGATCAATTTCTGCATTGATTGGAATAGCCATTGTTGTCATTTTAGCTATTTATCAGGAAGGAAGCAGTACTCAAGCTCAGAGCTTTGATTTTACCAACTATAATTTATGGGATTATATCTATTTTCTGTTTTGCGGTATGATTGCAGCATCGGCAATGATCATTCCTGGATTAAGCGGGTCATTCATCCTGTTAATGCTGGGTGTGTATCGTACCGTATTAGATTCAATTAGTGGGATAACCGATATGATTTTGAATAGAGGTTTCAATGATGAAGTTCAGGTACGCATATTTATAATCGGTTCACTCGGTATTGGTGTTATTATTGGAATTCTTGGATTTGCAAAAGTCATGTCATGGGCGTTAAAAAACTATCCAGCAATCACAATGTATTTTATCTTGGGATTATTACTTGGTTCAATATATCAGATATATCCTGGATTATCATTTGGTCTGAATGGTTTGGGATCGATTTTAACTTTTATAGTTGGTGTCGTTTTATCGCTATATTTTGGCGCCGAACGTAAAAGGTGATCTTGACTCGATACAATTTCCTTAATAAATTCCAACACTTAATTTTCGGGGTGTAGCGCAGTCCGGTTAGCGCGTACCGTTCGGGACGGTAAGGTCGGAGGTTCGAATCCTCTCACCCCGACATTTTATTATTTCCGATTAAATTACTAAATTACATATAATTGCTTTCAATCATACAATTCTTTAAGTTAAATCCCTGAATTTCAGATAGTTATCAATTGTTTAATAAAGGTTTATAAATGGCATACCCGTTTAAAAAAATTGAAGAGAAATGGCAAAAGTACTGGGAAGAGAATAAATCATTCCGGACTGAAGATAAAATAGAACAATCTAAACCCAAGTTTTACGTTCTTGATATGTTTCCTTATCCCAGCGGTGCTGGGTTACATGTAGGCCATCCTGAAGGATATACGGCAACTGATATCATCGCCAGGTATAAACGAATGAAAGGATTTAACGTATTGCATCCCATGGGCTGGGATGCCTTTGGTCTTCCTGCAGAACAATACGCTATTGAAACAGGCACCCACCCAAAGATAACTACAGAAAAAAATATTGCTCGATTTAGAAATCAATTAAAAAAATTAGGCTTTTCATATGATTGGGACAGGGAAGTGGATACTACCGATCCAAAATACTTTAAATGGACCCAATGGATTTTTTTACAATTATATAAGAGAGGCCTGGCATATATTGCGGAAGTTCCCGTGAATTGGTGTCCGGCCTTGGGTACGGTTTTAGCCAATGAAGAAGTTATCAATGGAAAAAGTGAACGGGGAAATCATCCAGTTTATCGGCGTCCCTTACGGCAGTGGATGCTAAAAATTACTGAATATGCAGAAAGATTGTTAGAAGATCTTGAAGAACTTGATTGGCCTGAAAGTACAAAGGAAATGCAGCGTAATTGGATCGGCCGTTCTGAGGGGGCTGAGGTAGAATTTTCAATTGATGGTTTTGAAAATGAGAAAATACTCGTATTCACTACCCGGCCAGATACATTATTCGGCGCTACATACATGGTCTTAGCACCTGAACATCCGCTGGTGCATAAAATCACAACCCACGATCATACACATAAAATTAATGAATATTTAAAAGACGCCGCGAGAAAAAGTGATTTGGAACGCACAGATCTTCAAAAGGATAAAACCGGAGTATTTACCGGCGGTTATGCGATAAATCCCGTAAATAATAAAAAAATACCTATCTGGGTTGCCGATTACGTATTGATAAGCTATGGGACAGGAGCTATTATGGCAGTTCCTGGCCATGATGAACGAGATTATGAATTTGCAAAAAAGTTTGATATACCAATAGTTGAAGTAATTTCAGGTGGTGATTTAAGCAAAGAAGCGTTTACAGGCGATGGTATCTTAATTAATTCTGAATATAAAGATTTTTCAATCAATGGATTAAATGTACCCGAGGCTATTTATAAAATCACCAAATGGCTTGAGCAGAAGGGAATGGGTAAATATAAAATTAATTATAAATTGAGGGACTGGTTATTTAGCCGGCAAAGATATTGGGGTGAGCCTTTTCCAATTATTTATGATGAGGACAATAACTCGTTTCCACTGGATAACAGCGATCTTCCTCTTGAACTTCCAGAAATGAAAGATTACAGTCCAGAACCAACAGAAGATCCCAAAGCCGAACCGAAACCACCTTTGGCCCGCGCTCCTGAAGCATGGAGATACTTAGAAAAAGATGGTATTATTTATCATCGTGAATTTAATACAATGCCGCAATGGGCAGGTTCCTGTTGGTATTATTTACGATTTATTGATCCGAATAATGACAATAAGCTGATTGATCCTCTTAAAGAAAAATATTGGATGCCTGTAGATTTGTATGTTGGCGGTGCTGAACATTCAGTTCTTCATTTATTGTATGCAAGGTTTTGGCACAAGGTATTATTTGATATTGGCGTTGTTTCAACAAAAGAACCATTCATAAAATTAATACATCAGGGCATGATACTTGGTGAAACCGAGTATCGGCTTTTTTATGATACAGAAACCGATGCACCGGTTTCTGCAGAAGATGTGGATAACAAAAGTGTTCAAATATCTTCAGATCGTAAAGTATCTTCTAAAATTATATCAGAAGATGAAATTGTAAAATCTGGAGATCTATTTGTCTTAAAGAATAATAAAAATATAAAGATTGATACTCGATCTTATAAAATGAGTAAAAGTCGGGGTAACGTCATTAATCCGGATGATATTATTAAAAAATATGGCGCAGACTCTCTTCGGCTTTATGAAATGTTTATGGGGCCATTACGAGATATGAAATCATGGAGCAATAAAGGTGTGGAGGGTGTGCATCGATTTCTTAATCGTGTTTGGCGTCTTATTATTAATGAAGAAACTAATCATTTATCATTTGAAGTAAAAGATTGTGATGCAAATTATAATCAATTACATATATTACATAAAACGATTAAAAAAGTAAGTGAAGATATTGAAAATCTTCAGTTTAATACGGCGATAGCTGCTATGATGATTCTTGTAAATGAAATTACGAATTGGAAAGAAAGACCAAAAAGTATATTAAATGATTTTTTATTAATTTTGTATCCATTTGCGCCTCACATATGTGAAGAACTATGGCATAAGCTTGGCAATAAAGGTGATTTACTTTATCATGAATGGCCATTATATAGTAAAGATTATTTAATAGTAAATGAAATTACCTGGGTAATTCAAATTAATGGCAAAATAAGAGAAAAATTAAAAGCTTCTCCTGATATTAAAAAAGAAGAAATCGAAGCTATTGCGTTGAAGACAGGAAAAATTCCAGAACTATTAAACGGTAAGACCATCCATAAGATTATTGTGGTACCGAAAAAACTTGTC
Source organism: Calditrichaceae bacterium (assembly GCA_016928315.1). GTDB lineage: Bacteria > Calditrichota > Calditrichia > Calditrichales > Calditrichaceae > JAFGKZ01. The sequence goes on along the minus strand of JAFGKZ010000063.1, from coordinate 17 downwards.
AATATCGTATCTAATTA
>JAFGKZ010000062.1 GCA_016928315.1 Calditrichaceae bacterium | reverse complement strand
TATTTCTACCTTCTTTAATATATCATCTTCAGATTCAATTTCATTACTATTCACATAACTAACATCCAGCAATCCACCGGTTTTTATACCCGTTCGTATATAGTTTATTTCATCCAGACATAAACTCCAGCCTTCCAGCCAGATCGAAAGTTCACGTTTTTGTTTTGTTGTTCCGTTAAGCAGCACAATCAAATCGATATCGCTGCCGGCCTGGGCTGTAGAATTTTTAGTACTGCCCATTATATACATACCTTTAATGCCATATTTTTTTGCATCAACCTGAAGGGCAATTTTTTCTGCCATTTTCATTCGCCACAGCCAGTGTTCTTCAAGATAAAGCTGCGGATTAATGTCAATCAATTCTTCAGGCAGGTTGCCTTCGCCGGGGATGGAAATAATTCCAATTGCTTTATCTTGTTCGGCATTCATTAATATTTTCAAAATATTCCCGTTAGCAGCCTGAGGTATTTCAATTACGCGAACGACATCGCTTAAATAAGAATAGGCTGGTAATAGTTCGAAAAGCTGATTGGGAGACTCCATCAGAAAATTTTCATTAAAAATAATTTCGGATTCATCGGGATATAACGGTAAATAGCGTATTGATGCTTCAACCAAATCCTGAAAAAAATGCGTACCAAAGGAAAGATCCGGTATATAGTTGCCTTTTTTTCTGGCAATTTCTATTAGGACAGCGGTATTATTGATATCCGAATAGGTTACGCTGACGCCCAATTTAATATCACCCCGGCTGCCCCACCTGCCGGGTCCCATTAAAATAAATTCTCTTCTCGGCAGTATCTGATTTAACGCGCCAACCACCTTGCCCACCTGTTTCATTTCATCCAGATCGGACAATTGGCTATATTTTTCCGGACTGATATAAACAATATATTTAATATCTGGCACATAGCCATTTGACACGAAACGATTGGCGGTAAATAAAATGCGATCTTTGGGAATATTAACGGGAATCGGCGATGGGGCGTCAAATTTACTGTAACTCTGAGGTCTGCATTGCAAAAGGTAAAAATGGTTGCCGTCGTTGGCAAATTCGATATCAACCGGCGTAGCTAAGGCCGATTGAAGCTCCCGCATAATTGTATGTATTAGTTTTACAAAAGTTGTATCCTGAATCAGTCCATCGAAGGTTACCAGTAAATCGGATAGACTGTAATCAGTGCTGAATAACATCGGTTTTTTTAGATGACTATGCTCAGCGATGGAAACAATCTGCTCAATCATAGGATATTGCTCACCATGAGTTTTAAATAACTCGATGATGTCGATTGTTTCAAACCGGTTGGCCTTAAGATTTAGAACATCAGCTTTATTAGGTGAATACCTGCCAACCTCATCCAAACTGACATTTGCCCGCAATCCTGGCTGGCCAGGTGCAACCAGAACCGGGTAATCATCAGCAAGGCGGTCAACAGCGCGGGTCCCTAATCCGGGAACCAAACGAATCAGTCCATCCTCTCGTTTAATGCGTGGTGACCAGCGAAATTCATTATTGCTGAATGCGACGCCGGCAAACGAAGGGAAAAAATAATCGCCAACCTGCTGACCAACTACTTCCTGGATCATAATACCCATTTCTTCGTGAAAATCCAGCAGTCCCCGTTCAGCGCGATAGCCAATCGGATCCGGTCCAATTGTTGAGGCATACACTTCGGCAATGGCATCCAGTAAGGCATCAAGGCGCTCTTGTTTAGTTCCCTGATTAGCAATAAACAAACTTTTGTATTTTCCTGAAAAGGCCGAACCGAGGCGATCTTCTAATAGACTTGAACTGCGCACAACCAATGGTTTTGTACCAAAATCGTCTAACGCCATGGATACACCCTGAATCAAATCCGGAGGAAAATGTGAATTTTTAAATAATTGAATCACATGAGGATATTCTTTCTGAATTTCCTCGATGTCTTTATATTTTTGTTCCAGCATTTCATCCAGATTGTTATAATGCATAAAATGAATGAGGCAATCGGATGTCATGTACCAGGTTCTTGGTATTTTGATATTTGTGAGGATTGATTCTTTTTCAGCTGATTTCATTAATATTCTGTAAGCAAGAAAAATACCGGCGCTTTTACCGCCCAGTTTACCATGACTGCCCGCCGGGAAGATCAAATGATCCAGAATATCATGAAAATTACGTACGGTTACATAATTTTTTGCAATGTTAATAAATTCCAGTTGCTCGCTAAAAAAGCGGCGGATAAGAGAGGCGCGTGCACCAATCTTGGTAGAAGGGGATAATTCCATACCTTCCGGATGTATTTGATAGTATTTACGGATGGCGGCGCTGATATCAGTTAAAGAAGAATTATTATTAGCTATTTCTCTAATCAGAAATCCGGTTTTATCCTGTTGCATCCATGTTTGTATACGTGACAAAATTTCTTCATTACTGAAATATTGTGCGGCTACCATAAATATTTTTTTACTTAAAGTGTGTGAATCCGCAAATTTATGCCGTTCAAGAGGTATATTGGAATCGCTTATTTGTTCAAGGTCTAAAGTATTGCTTACCGGGTCGAATTGTTGAAGTAATTCCTGTGATTCTTCTATACCTTTCCAGACCAGAAGATTTAACATCTTTCTGGATATACGAAAATACAGGTCCGGATCAGTTCGTCGTAATAAATCCAGAACGACACCCCATTCGCCAACCTGTTTTTCGGTAAATTCAAGTTTAGTGTTTTCCCACTGATTAAAAACCATCTTGAGCTTTTGATACATAATATAATGACCGATACGTTCGGCAATCGTATTCAATAATTTCTTCTCTTCCGCAAGAAAAGGACCGACTTCCAATTCGGGTTTTTGTTCAAGATAATATACGATCATAGCGCCGGCCGATTTACTCTGAATAATGATTTCTGCGCTAAGACTCCAGAGTGACTCTTCAAAATTATCTGATTCATATTCTGTATCGCGGTATTTGATCTTTGCCCGGCAGATTTCCGTATATTGAAAACCAATTGGCAAAACCCTGGCAATCTGGGCCAGAACATCTTCAATATTGTTCGCAGGCTGATTTAATATCTCTTCAATCTCATAAAGACAATTTAATTCTTTAACCCGTTCCTCAAGACTATCAATCAGCTTATCAAATGTTTTTGGCTTATTATTCATTCATAATATCCATTATTAATCCGATTTTACCGCCACCAATATAAAAAATCCGGTAACGATTAGCTACCGGATTTTAATGTTCGAGCTTAATTCGGTATTCTTAAATTATACCCAGCCTCTGTCTTTACATGCCTGGGCAACGCGTTGAATGGCAATAATATATGCCGCATCACGCATATTTATTTTTCTTTTTTCTGAAAGATCAGCTACAGCCCAGAAAGCTGCGGTCATTTTATGATCCAATCGGTCCAGAACCTCTTCCTTTGTCCAGTAGTAATTCATATTGCTCTGCACCTGTTCAAAATAGCTGCAGGTTACGCCGCCTGCATTGGCCAAAAAGTCCGGAATGTTATAGATTTTATTTTTCTCAAAATAGGCATCGGCATCAGGCGTTGTGGGGCCATTAGCTCCCTCTGCCACCATTTTAACACGATCACTTATTTTTGATACGTTCTCCTTGGTGATTTGATTTTCCAGAGCACAGGGAAGAAGAATATCAACATCCTGTTCGATCCAGGCTTCACCCGGCAGTACTTCGTATCCTTTATCCTTAGCCTTATTTTTATCAATACCGCCAAATCGGTCGGTAATACTGCGCAAAAATTCTAAGTTAATGCCATCTTTCTTTTTAAAGCTGTACGATGTTTGATCGTTTTGATCCCAGCAAGCCGCGCAAATCACTTTTCCGCCTAACTGTGTATATAATTCGATAGCGTATTGGGCAACATTGCCGAAACCCTGCACGCTGGCAATAGTATCCTTGAGGTCAATTTTCAAATGCTTTAATGCTTCCCGAACCGTATAAATTAAACCATAGCCCGTTGCTTCAGTACGGCCAAGCGAGCCGCCCATGCCGACAGGTTTTCCGGTAATCAAACCCGGATAACGACCACCGGTTATCGTTTCATATTCATCCAGCATCCAAAGCATATGCTGGCCGTGGGTCATGACATCCGGCGCCGGCACATCGGCTAAAGGACCGATATTTTTATTTACCTGCCGAACCCAGCCGCGGCAAATCTGTTCCTGTTCGCGCATACTTAAATTATGCGGATCACATATAACGCCGCCTTTGCCCCCGCCCAATGGTAAATCGGCAACGGCTGTTTTCCAGGTCATCCACATAGATAAGGCCCGAACCGTATCGATAGTTTCATGGGGATGAAAACGGATACCTCCCTTTGCCGGACCTCTTGCATCATTATGTTGACAACGAAATCCCCTGAATACCCTCATGTGACCGTCATCCATTCGTACCGGAATACTGAAGTGATATTCGCGCAGGGGGTATCTGAGTAATTCTCTCGATCCCTGGTCGAGATTAATTAAATCGGCAACTTTATCAAATTGTGCCTGGGCCATTTGAAACGCATTAAAAGACTTGTCCTCGCTCATAGTCTATCCTTTCTCAATCCACCTCATTTTAATAAAATTAGCATACACATGTTCCCACCTTAAACAGGCAAAGATATTTGTATAATATACGAAGGTAAACACTAAAATAAAATAATTGTTATATATTCATTCAGAACCGCTGATACAGGAAAATTTGTATGATTATAACCTTTTGATTTATAGTTAGTTAAATGAAAATTGTATTTTATAAGCAAGCTTAGTCTCAGCATATATACGAAAATTTCTACATAAACTTGCAGATTCCTGTTTAATAAGGCATTAACACTATTGCATTTTTTAAAATAATTTTAAAAAAAGGCTAATATTTCTTGATTTTAGACCGAAAAACTCTTATCATTGTGGTGTAAAAAACCTTAAAATAACTGATAATGGTTTAGAATCCCTAATTTTTAGGTGAAAGATGGCTGTTTTGGATTTTGCCGGGGAATTTAAATGTGCCCTGGATACAAAAAATCGTGTGAATATTCCTTCTAACTTGAGAAAGTTATTAACGCCTGATGCCGAAAACACGCTGGTTATAACACGCGGATTTGAAGGCATTAATTTATATGCATATCCTTTAAATGAGTGGCAACGACTCACCAAATTATTACGCACGCTTAATCCTCTCGAAAAAAAGACACGCGATTTTATAAGGCAGTTTGTCGGTGTTGCCTTTTATGCACCCCTTGATTCCCAGGGCAGGACAATGATTCCGGAAAAAATCCTGAATATAGGTAAAATTGAGAAAGACCTTTTAATAATCGGTTCTTTGACAAAACTGGAAATCTGGAATCCGGATATTTACAACAAGTACTTGACGGAAGACAATTTAAGCCTGAGCGACCTGGCAGAGCAAATCAGTTTTACAGATATGTTCTATGAAAAAGGTGAGTAAAGGTTATCCGGATGCATATCATGTTCCGGTATTATATAAGGAAGTTGTTGAATCATTAATGATAAATCCGAATGGGATTTATTATGATGGAACACTGGGCGGCGGCGGGCATGCTGAATTATTTTTACACAAACTTTCAAATAATGCAGTCTATATCGGCATTGACCGGGATGCTGAAGCGATTGAATTCGCTAAGAAGCGTTTAGCCAATTATAATAATCTGATTGTATACAATGGAACATTTAATATGTTTGAATCAGCGATGAAGTATGCAGGAGTAGAAAAACTGGACGGGATATTGTTGGATCTTGGCGTTTCTACTCATCAGATTGATGAGGACATACGCGGCTTTACATTCCGGCCTGGCGTTCCCTTGGATATGCGTATGAATAATTCAGACTCATTAATGGCAGCTGATGTTTTGAATACTTACGATGAAGATAGATTGATAAAGATTTTTAAAGAATATGGTGAGGAACGATTTTCAAAAAATATAGCCCGGCGTATAGTAAAAAGGCGGGAAGATAAAACAATCACTACCAGTGATCAGTTGCTGGATATTATTAATCACTCGGTTCCCGGGAAATTTCTGGTAAAGAGTTATGCCAGGATTTTTCAGGCATTACGAATAGAAGTAAATAATGAACTGGATATTTTGAGAGATGCGTTGGAACAATCTCTCATTTATTTAGAAAAGGGTGGAAGGCTTGGCGTGATAGCCTATCATTCCGGAGAAGACAGGATTGTAAAAGAGTTTATACAAAGGCAGGAAAATCCCTGTGAGTGTTCAAAGGACTTACCTTATTGTGTTTGTGGCAAAAAACCGCAGATGCGCAGGATTAAACCGTATCCCATTACACCGGCAGCGGAAGAGATCGCGGAAAATCCAAGGGCACGCAGCGCGAAATTCAGGGTAGGAGAACGAATATGAAGACATCAAAGAAAAAAAACAAAACATTAAAAATAAAATTTTATTTTTTTGTAGCTATTTCAACTCTCATTCTTTTATTATCAATGGACATGTACCAGAAATTTAAAATTGACCTGATAATGAAAGATTTGCATCAGCTGGAAGAACGAAAAAAACAATTAATAAGTGAAACAGAATTATTGCGGTCACAGGTAGATCGGTTAAAAAATATTGATCGGATTTCCAAAATTGCCGGGGAAAAATTAAATCTGATAAACAATGCGGATGATGCAGTCGTGATTCAAATTAATGATCTAGATGAAGTTGATGACCTAAAAATCAAATTTGCTAATCGTCGCAATAAAGAACAGAAATACAATCTGGCCGGAGTGCATTAATGCTTCAAACAAATCATTCAAAATTTCAGAAAGGTCGTTTAGTATTTCTGGTTCTGGTTATTTGTCTTTTCTGGTTTGCTCTGGAAGTAAATCTATTTCACTTGCAGGTAATAAGTCACGATGAATATGAGCGGATAGCCAATAATCAGTATATAAAAAATATTGAAATCCCTGCGCATCGCGGTGCTATTTACGATTGTAATGGCAATGTGATGGCAACCAATGTGATTCATTATGATCTGGCCGCTGATCCAAAGATGATTGAGAATAAAAATGTATTGGCTAAAAAATGTTCCGAAGCATTCGGTAATTCGGTGGATTATTATTTGCGAAGACTTAACCGGAATACAAATTTTGTTTACCTGGCACGCCGGGCGCCGGAAAACGAAATTGGCAGTATTTTAGAATTGGAAGATGACGGTTTGATAAAAGGAGAAAATTTCCGTCGTTTTTATCCATATAATAATTATGCCGCCCATTTGCTTGGATTTACCGATACGGATGATAATGGCATCAGTGGTATAGAAAAACAGTACCAGGATGAACTTGAAGGTAAAAATGGCATTGCAGTATTACAATATGATGGACCGCGGCGAATTTCCTATAATCCGGATAAGCCGCTGGTGTGGCCAAAGCGCGGCAAGAATATTTATCTGACGATTGATAAAAACATTCAGACTATTGCTGAACAGGAATTGGCTGCAGGCATAAAAAAGTGCAACGGGAAGGCTGGTATGGCGATTGTGATGGATCCGAATACCGGCGAAGTTCTGGCTATGGCCAATTACCCGCAGTTTGATGCCAATCGTCAAAATGACTATCCATCGGATATCAAGCGAAACCGAACCATCACAGATGTATTTGAACCTGGCTCGACTATGAAAATATTCAGCTCTGCGGTGCTTTTGCAGGAACGGTCAATAACCCGCAATGATATCGTATTTTGTGAAAACGGAAAATATCGGTTGGCTGGACATACATTTACAGATACTAAACAATACGCCTGGCTTTCCTTTATGGGTGTGGTTGAAAAATCTTCCAATATTGGGATGATCAAACTGATTGATGCTATTCCAAGCGTGACCTTATTTAAATATTTATTGAATTTTGGATTTGGTTCCGAGACCGGCATCGGATTGGAAGGTGAAGAAACAGGTATCCTGAATCATTATAAAAACTGGTCGGGTATATCAAAGCATTCCATCTCAATTGGATATGAAATTAGCGTAACAGCTATGCAATTAACAGCGGCATATGCTGCAATCATTAATGGTGGGTATTTATACCGTCCTTATGTGATTAGTCATTTTGAAGATGAAAATAATCGGGTATATGATGTAAGGCAGCCGGAAATGATCCGTCAGATTATATCAAAAGAAGTAAGTGATGAGTTGAAACAATTCATGTTAAATGTTGTGGATAACGGAACCGGAAAAAAAGCCCGGATTAAAAACCTGCAAATTGGCGGTAAAACCGGTACGGCGCGAAAAATGGATAAGAAAAGGGGAACCTACTCAATGAGCAGATATAATTCTTCTTTTGTTGGATTTGCGCCTTTCAAAGAGCCTAAATATTTATGTACGGTTATAGTGGATGAACCGGGCGCTTCTTACTACGGCGGCGATGTGGCTGCGCCAATATTCAGGAATATCATGGATCGTATTATTCACCTGAACCCGGATGCGATTCGTCAGGACGAGCGGGAAGAGGATTATCAACCGCAGTTGGCTATGATAAAAGATCTTCCGGATCTTTCAGGATTTAAAATAGATAATGCGGTAGCCCTGCTGGACGCAAAGAACATCGATTACAACATTTCAGGCGAAGGGCTGGTCATTTCCAAAGTCAGTTTAAAAGATAATACTCTGCATCTTAAAAAAGGTGAAAACAGGGTTACAATGGATAAAATGCCGCAACTTAAAGGATTAACCTTAAGGGAAGCCGTAGCCAGATTGGATTTGTCCAAAGTAAGATTGTTGATTGAGGGTAACGGACGTATTGTTAATCAAAGTGTCAATCCTGGGACGCCAATACAGCGACGAACTCAATTAATTTTGACATGTAAATAAGTTTAAATTGTTAAGATAATAAATGAAACAGAAAACGATAGGTGCAATTTTAGGCGCCATTGCAGAAAATATACCAGATGATGTGCAATCAAAAATTATATCAAATTTACAGTATGATTCCAGAAAGGTAGAGGCAGGTTCTTTGTTTTTTGCCGTGAAGGGATTTAAAGTGGACGGACACCAATATCTGGGCGCCGTGAAGAAAGCCGGCGCTGCAGCCGCGGTGGTGCAGGATGTGCATCCTGAAGTGGATTTAGCTCAGATTGAAGTGATGGATTCCCGAAAAGCCATGGCGCTTATCGCACGGAATTTTTATATGCCGGAAATTGATGATCTTTCGTTGATTGGCATTACCGGCACGAATGGGAAGACAACTACTTCCTTTCTGGTTCAATCAATTCTGGAAACGGCTGGGATAAAAACGGGATTAATTGGCACGATTGCCTATTATATCGGTCCGCACAAGATAAATGCCTGGAATACAACGCCGGAATCGGTTGATTTGTACAATCTGTTGTTTCAGATGCATTTGAATCAACAAAAAGCAGCCGTACTGGAAGTATCATCACATGCGCTGGCTTTACACCGGGTGGACGGCATGCAGTTCGATGCGGGGATATTTACCAATCTAAGCCGTGATCATTTGGATTTCCACGCAGACGAAGAGGAGTACTTTAAAACAAAAGCAAAACTGTTTACTATGCTTAAACCGGGCGGAAAGGCTGTTGTAAACAGTGATGATACGCATGGCAAACGATTATGTGATGAGTATAGTGACAGGGTGATTACCTATGGCTTTAATAACGATGCCATGGTAAAAATTGATAACTGGCAAATGAACATGTCCGGTATGCATCTTAACATGAGCACGCCTGCCGGAAAACTGGATATTTCTACTAAACTTATTGGCGAGTTTAATATTTACAACATTTTATCTGCCATAGGCGCTGGCATTGCGAAAGAATTGCAATTAGCCAGTATAAAGCTGGGCATAGAAGCTGTGGATCATATTCCCGGGCGGTTACAAAGTATCGAAATTAAAGATGACGTAGTAGCGATTATTGATTATGCTCATACACCGGATTCGCTGGATAAAGCCATCAGGACTTTACGCAAGGTTGTTCAAAATCGTTTGATTGTGGTATTCGGCTGCGGCGGTGATCGGGATAAGGGGAAACGTCCGCAGATGGGACAAATAGCTGAAAAGCTTGCTGACATTGCCATTGTAACGACAGATAATCCACGGACGGAAAAACCTGAGGATATTATTGAAGATATTTTAGCAGGCATGTCTCTCAAAGAAAAACAAATTGTCATCAGCGACCGCCGGGAAGCAATCCAAAAAGCCGTTAAAATTGCGGAAAAGGGAGATATCATTCTTATTGCCGGAAAAGGTCATGAACAATATCAGGAGATCAATGGTGTTAAACACGATTTTAATGAATATGCCATTATTAAGGACGCAGCAAACCATGCTTAGTATTGGTTTTTCTGACTTTGCCAAAATTGATGGCATTCAGTTTCAGAATTTTGAAAACATCGAGAAAGATTTTCAATCGATAAACGGGATCAGTACGGACAGTAGAGAAATTAATCCTGGTGAAGTATTCTGGGCGTTAAAAGGCGACACATTTGACGGGCATAATTTTCTGGTTAAGGCATTCGAACAATCCGCTTTATTTGCCGTGGTGGCTGAGGATGCAAAAGCGTTGTATAAAAACAGTTCCTTCCCATTGGCTATTGTAAAGGATACGTTAGCGGTATTACAGCAGCTCAGTTCTATTCAGCGTCAGAAATTTGATATTCCTGTTATTGCCATTACCGGTTCCAATGGCAAGACAACGGTAAAAGAAATGTTGTCCCATGTATTGCAGCAAAAACTATCGGTACTTAAAACCGAGGGCAATTTTAATAACCATATAGGCTGCCCACTGACCCTGCTGCAATTGAATGACGTGCATGAAGCTGCTGTAATTGAGCTGGGAACCAATCACGAAGGCGAACTTAAAGCGCTCGCAGATATTACCGAACCGAATCAGGCTATCATAACGGATATCAGCGGAGCCCATCTGGAATTTTTTAATACAGTGGAAACCGTTGCCAGCGAAAAGTTATCGCTGTTTGACCAGATTCCGGTTGACGGGGTGATATATCAGAATCTGGATAATCCGTTTATTGAGCAATATCGGCGTCATGATGCTAAAACTATCACTTACTCAATGCAAAAAGAAGCGGATATCCATGGTGATTTGCTTGCGCTTAATGAGGTTGGTTGTCCGCGTTTTATTATAAATAACAAAACTGAAATACAACTTGATATTGCCGGTTTGCACAATATCAGAAATGCGCTGGCTGTGGCTGCTGTGGCAACTCATTTTGGCTTTACAGAAGAAGAGATCAAAGACGGATTGGAGACATTTAAAGCTTACTCTAAACGGATGCAGATTATAAAGGAAAAAGGCGTCACGTTTATCAATGATGCCTATAATGCCAATCCCAGTTCGATGACGGCGGCGTTTAATACAGTTTCAGCAATGGCACGACATGGAAAAATATATCTGGTTTTAGGCGATATGTTTGAACTTGGCGATTACGCGCATCAGTTGCACCGGGATGTTCTGGTTAATGCCTTAGGTATTAATCCGGATATGATATGTGTGATGGGAAAGCATATGATCGAAGCGGCGGAATCTATCAACGGCAACAGCCGTGACCGGATCGCGCGTTTTGAAAACCATAAACAAATGGCAGAATATTTAATCAGCCGCTTGCAGGAAAAGGATATTGTTTTAGTAAAAGGTTCACGCGGCATGGCCATGGAAAAAGTGATTGACAGCCTGCAGAATAATTGGGGACAATAAATGTTAGCAGATTTTCTGTTCAAGTTACGGGACATTTTCTTTGGATTTAATGTATTTAAGTATATCACTGTGCGGGCGGCTCTGGCAGCGATTACAGCGTTGATATTTGCCTTGTGGGTAGGGCCTAAAGTAATTGCTCTGTTAAGGAAATACCAGATTGGTGAGGAAATACGAATCGAAGGACCCAAATCGCATCAGCTTAAACAGGGTACCCCGACCATGGGTGGATTGATCATTTTAATTGGCGTTGTTATTGCCACCCTGCTTTGGGCGGATCTTTCTAATATTTATCTGCTGCTCATTTTTGTGGCCACATTAATTATGGGTTTGATCGGGTTTATTGATGATTACATGAAATCTATTCTGAAGTTTAAAAAGGGATTGATTGCCAGGTATAAGCTGATCGGTCAGATATCGCTTGGTCTGGGAATTGGCGCAGTTATCTATTTTCATCCGTTCTTTGATGGGCTGCATGCCAATACCAGTATGCCGTTCTTTAAAAATTATGAAATTGATTTTGGCATTTTTTATATCCCGGTTATTGTTTTTGTTCTAACCGGTTTTTCTAATGCGGTTAATCTATCCGATGGCCTGGATGGTTTGGCTTCCGGTCTTTCGGCGATTGCATTTATCGCATTCGGCGGCATTGCCTATGTGACAAGTAATGTCAATTTCAGTAATTATTTAAATATCATCTATCTGCCGGGAACTGAGCAGCTGACTATTTTTTGCCTGGCTCTGTTTGGCGCATCCATGGGATTTTTATGGTATAACAGCCATCCGGCTGAAATATTTATGGGCGATACCGGTTCGCTGGCTTTGGGCAGCGCGCTGGGTACTGCGGCTATATTATTGAAAAAAGAATTACTGCTTATTTTGATTGGCGGTGTATTCATTATGGAAGTGCTATCCGTGATTATGCAGACAATGTATTTCAAATATACACGGAAAAAATACGGTGAAGGCCGGCGGATATTTAAAATGGCGCCGATCCATCATCATTTTGAGTTGAAGGGCTGGCATGAAAATAAAGTGGTGGTGCGATTCTGGATTATCGGGATTTTGCTGGCGCTGATGAGTTTAAGCACATTTAAAACACAATGATATGAAATTGAAAAAAGAATTAGCCGGAAAGAAAATTACAGTTTTGGGCGGGGCGCGCAGCGGCATTGCCGTGGCAAAACTTTTACACAAATCGGGAGCGCATGTTTTTGTCAGCGATTCTGCTTCATCCGATAGCAAGAAGGATGAAATAAACGAATTGAGAAGAACCGGAATTAAATATGAGTTCGGACAACACAGTTCTATAGCGCATGAAGCGGAACTGGTTGTACTGAGTCCAGGTATTCCGGTGCGGTCGGAACTTGTACAATCATTTTTAAGAAGAGATATTCCGGTGCTTTCCGAAATAGAAATCGCCTATTGGTTCTGTGAATCGCCGATCATCGCAGTGACCGGGTCCAACGGAAAAACGACAACGACTACACTTATCGGGGAGATGCTAAAGAAAAAATATCCGCAGGCAATTGTGGCGGGTAATATCGGTAAAGCTTTTTCAGAATATGTGGATGGCAGCAGTCCAAATAATTGGGCAGTTATCGAAGTATCCAGTTTTCAGTTGGAAACCATTGACGCCTTTCATCCAAAGCAGGCGGTGGTTTTAAACTTTGCGCCGAATCATTTAAACCGCTACGACGGCTACGAAGATTATTTGAAAGCCAAATGGCGGATAACCAAAAATTTAATCAAAGAAGATATACTTATTTATAATGCTGCGGACAGCAAATTGAGCGAGTGGGCTGAACAAATCGATTGTAATATACAGGGATTTCACATAAAAGGAGTTGAAAACCATGCAGCTTACTATTCTAATGACACAATATTTATTAATGATGAAAAACTGGCCGGAACGGAAGCGATCAAAATAAAGGGCAAACACAATTACATGAATGTAATGGCAGCGTCATTAGCCGCTCTGAACGCGGGTGTTTCGCGGGAACAAATCTGTGAAGTTCTGCGAAGTTTTGAAGGGGTTGAACATCGCCTGGAATTTGTGGCAATCAAAAATGGCATTACCTATGTAAATGATTCCAAAGCCACCACGGTGGAATCACTGGGCTATGCTTTACAGAGTTTTAATGACCCCATTGTTCTGATTACCGGCGGACAGGATAAAGGCAGCGACTTTACGCAGTTAAATGATTTAATTTGTGAGCATGTGAAAGCGATTGTATTAATTGGAACGGCTGCGGAAAAAATGATTAATGCCTGGCGGGGATTAGCTCCAATCTATAAAGAAGAATCTTTAAAAAATGCTGTTAATAAAGCTACGGAAATAGCGGATGAGAAAAATATTATTCTGCTTTCACCGGCCTGCGCTAGTTTTGATATGTTCAAAGATTATGAAGACCGTGGCAGACAGTTTAAACAAATAGTACATGAAATTCGGGCAGCCTGATTATGCGAGGCAAAGTAGATTACATTATTGCGGCGGCGGTAACGGCACTGCTGCTTATCGGATTGATTATGGTTTTTAGCGCCAGTTCCATGGTGGCGAATAACAATTTCGGTTCACTGACTTATTTTTTCCGCAAACAAATTATTTGGGGCGCCCTTGCATTTATAATGATGCTGGTCTTTTCTCGATTGAATTATCAACGGCTTAAAGATAATCATAAGCCCGGTATTCTTGTGGTGGTATCGATTGTTCTTTTAATTGGCTTGTTCTTTCTTGGCACACGTATTAATGGGGCAACGCGCTGGTATCATTTATGGATTCTGAATTTTCAGCCGTCGGAACTGGCCAAAATTGCCCTGATCATTTATTTTGCAAACATACTGTCCCATCCGAAAAAGAATCTGAATAATTTTAAAGAAGGATTACTGCCGGCCATGGTTATGCTAATGAGCGTGCTTTTGCTGGTTATGATGCAGCCGGATTTGAGCACGGCTCTAATGATTGGCTTAATTTGTTTTTCAATGCTGTTTGTAAGCCGTATAAAGCTGATACACATTGCCGCGCTGGGTTTACCATTGATCCCGGCGACCATTTATCTAACCGTAAATGGTTATCAGTCTCAGCGCATATTAAACTGGATCGCAGGCTGGCAAAATCCTATGGCTGCAAATTACCAGGTACGCCAGTCGCTAATCGGGTTGGGCCGGGGCGGCTATTTTGGACAGGGACTGGGTCAGGGGAAACAGAAATTTCTCTTTTTGCCCGATTCGCATACGGATTTCATTTTTTCCATTATTGGAGAAGAATTTGGATTTATAGGCACCACCCTAATTCTAATATTATTCTTAATCATCCTGTTCCGCGGTTTGTATGTGGTGCGTAAAACGCCTGATAATTTTGGTAAGTTTTTGGCGCTTGGTTTTGTATTAAATGTTGTTTTTTACGCATTGATTAATGGCGCTGTTGTGAGCCGATTGCTGCCCGCTACCGGATTGCCAATGCCATTTATCAGTTACGGAGGATCCAATTTGCTGTTCCTTGGAATCAGCATCGGGATATTATTAAGCATATCGCGGAAATCATCTCCGATGGATATGTCGGCCAACTGGAATGAGATCCGTAATAAAAGGGAGCAATTATTCAGCCGGGTGATCACTATTGAATGAGAACGCTAAAAAACTGAGAGTAATAATTGCCGGCGGCGGCACAGGAGGACATGTTTTTCCTGCACTGAACATAGCAGAAGGATTAAATCAAAAGTGGCAATGCGAGTTTTTATTTTTTGGAACAAAACGGGGACTGGAAAGCAAAAAAGTGCCCGGTCGTGGTTACAAGTTAAAATTAATTCCTGTGGCAGGATTTCAGCGCAGGTTTACAATAAGAAATTTAACATTTCCATTTAAATTATTGAGAAGTATGCAGATTTGCCGTAAGACATTGAGAGAATTTGATCCGCATCTGGCTATTGGCAGCGGGGGCTATGTAATGGGACCGGTTTTGAAATCGGCCATCGGGATGGGTGTGCCAACGGTGATTCAGGAACAGAACAGCTTTCCCGGAGTGACTACCCGTTTGCTGGCCGGTAAGGCGGATATCATCTTTATGGGTGATCCGGATGCGCGGCACTATTTGTCTCATGCTAAGAAACTGGTTAACAGTGGTAATCCAATATCCTTTAAAAGAACCGCGGCAAATAAACAAGATATTTTTAAAGAATTTGCTTTAAACCAGGAATTAAAAACTATTTTAATATTCGGCGGCAGTCAGGGTGCCCGCAATATAAATCGGGCGATTAAAGCTTTATTGGAACGAGGCGCCTTACCCGATAATACGCAGCTTTTATGGCAAACGGGCGAATTAAATTTTATAGAATACAATAATTTTATCAATGAAAATCAAATAAGAAATGTTGTTGTCCGGCCATTTATTGATGCCATGGATAAAGCCTATGCCATTGCTGAATTTGCTATCTGCCGGGCCGGAGCTATTACCATTTCCGAATTAAAAGCAGCCGGTCTGCCGGCAATTTTAATTCCACTGACATCAGCAGCGGGTAATCACCAGTATAAAAATGCCGCTGGTTTACAGCAAAAACAAGCTGTGTTAATGGTAGAAGATAACGAGATGCTGAGTGAGAATTTAATTAAAGCTATAAATCAGCTTCTGACTGAAAATGATTTGCGCGGTCAACTCGCAGAAAATATACATGGATTATATAAACCGGATACAATCGATATAATCATTAACGAGATTGAAGGATTACTAAAAGATAAATATGATTTTGGGTTTGAATTGAGGAATTAAAGGTAAACTGATCATCCCTTTCGTCCCATCCCTGTCAACAGGGAGGGGAAAAGAGGGGTGGGTAAAGTAAAATTTTATGAGTGTTTTAACAAGAAAAAAGAAATTTCATTTTGTGGGTATCGGCGGCGTTGGTATGAGCGGATTAGCTGAAATACTGGTGACCCTTGGGCATCAGGTGTCCGGATCGGATCGACAGCGCTCGGAGTTAACCGATTACCTTACCGGTTTAGGCGTAACATTTTACGAAGGTCATGCGGCGGAATATGTTCAGGATGTTGATTACCTAATCTATAGTTCAGCAATTCCAACCAACAATCCGGAGATCAGCGCTGCCCTTACTAAAAATATCCGTATGATTCGCAGGGCGGAGCTGCTGGGACAAATAATGAATCGGAAGTTTGGAATTGCTATAGCCGGAACCCATGGAAAAACAACGACCACGTCGATGATCGGGCATGTTTTAATGGATGGCGGATATGATCCCACCATTATCGTAGGAGGCACGCTTAAAAATCTGATGACCAATGCCCGGCTGGGATCCAGTGAATATGTGGTAACGGAAGCGGATGAATATGATCGTTCATTCTTGTCTTTATTTCCAAGAATGGCGGTTATTACGTCGCTGGAAGCAGATCATCTGGACATATATGATGATCTGGATGATTTGAAACGGACTTTTGTCAAGTTTGCTAATCAGGTGACCTTTGACGGTGTGTTAATTGTTTCCGAAGATGACGAAAATTTGAAGGAAATAAAGATTCAGATCAAAAATACCGTGTTGACATACGGGCTTTCAGATGCAGCTGATTTTTACGCTAAAAATATTCAGTTTAACCGCAACCGCACCCGATTTGAGGGATTTTTCGGAGGTGAATCTTTAGGCGAATTTGAACTTATTATTCCGGGTGATCACAATGTCAGAAATGCACTGGCCGCTATTGGTATATGTCATGAACTTGAAATGCCCATTGATAAAATTTATACCGGATTAAAAACATTTACGGGCGTCGGCCGTCGTTTTGAAATAATTGCTGAGGTTAATGATATGCTTGTGGTTGATGATTACGCTCATCATCCAACAGAGGTAAGAGCAACGCTGAAGAGCGCCAAAACTGGCTGGCCGAATAAAATAATCGCCGCTTTTCAGCCGCATCTTTACACCCGTACGCGGGATTTTTATAAAGAATTTGCCAAAGCGCTGGCGATTGCGGATACATGTATTGTATGCGATGTCTATCCCGCAAGAGAAGAACCTATTTCCGGAATTACCGGAGAACTAATTGTGGATGTACTCAAGAAAAATGGTCATAAAAATGCCATGTACTTCCAAGATAAAGATGATATTTCCAGCGAAGTAATAAAAATTCTGGAAGAAAATACCATGTTTATAACCATGGGCGCGGGTGATATCTGGAAGGTGGGACGATCGGTAGCAGAATTTTTAAAGGGCAGGGTAAGTGTTGAACCGTAGAAAAAAAAGAGCCATGCGTAACGGCTTTGTCTATATCATGATTATTGCGGCGCTTTCTGTTGCAGCGTATGGATATCAGTGGATTGATTCTTACCTGCAGGAGAGTTTAACGACCTTTAAGCTGGTGAATATCGAGATAAACGGCAACGATATTTTATCACGGGAAGAGGTGCTGAATTTGTGCGGGCTGGAAGAAGATGGCAGCCAATTGTTGACTATCAAGCCGACGGATGTGGTTAAAAGAATATGTAATTCACCCTATGTGAAAGCTGCAACGGCCGTAAGAAGTTTACCATCCAAATTGCGGATTACGATCCTTGAACGTAAACCGATAGCCTTTATCTATGGACGCGGTTTAAACCTGATTGATGAAGACGGTGTTTTAATTCCGGTGCCGCGCACCTCAACACGCTGGAATTTACCGTTTATTTCGGGAGTGGATGAAATGCTGGGTGCGCTTGGTCATATAACGCTGTCAGAAAAAGCCAGGCGGGGTGTCGAAATTATATCTTATATGCGTATGATCCCTTCGTCGCTGAATGAGTTGATTTCCGAAGTTGATGTGAGCCGGGATAATTATATCGTGCTAAAAATGGTTCGCGGCGGCGCAGAGGTACGTATTGATGAAAACAATTACCAGGAAAATTTATTCATATTAAATCAGTATTTTGAAAAATACCTGGAATGGAATCAACTGCCGGTGTTTGAATATGTTGATGTACGGTTTAAAAATCAGTTGATTATAAAAAATAAAAATGGGTGAGCAACGCCCCCCTTACTCCCCCCTTTAAAGGGGGGATACAGATAAGTGTGTAAATAGAAGAGGAAAAAAAATGAGTAAAATGAAAATCAAGATAAAGATTAAATCGTTCGTCAAAGAGGTAAAGATGAAATGAGTTCTGAAAGTATTGTTGTTGGACTGGATATAGGTACGACTAAAATTGCCGCCGTAGCAGGGCAGGTCGATCAGTATGGCAAAGTGAACATAGTCGGCGTTGGTCAGCATCCTTCGCAGGGATTGCGTAGAGGGGTTGTTATAAATATTGATAAAACCGTTGAATCAATTCAGCGGGCGGTGGAACAGGCGGAATTATTATGCGGGCAGAAAATTACTAAAGTATATGCCGGAATTGCAGGGGATCATATACGCTCTATCAACAGCAAAGGTGTGATTGCGGTTAGCAGTAAGGATAAAATTATCTCGGAAGCGGATGTTGAGCGGGTGATAAATGCCGCAAAAGCCATTGCCTTGCCAATGGATCGCGAAATACTGCATGTGCTGCCGCAGGAATATATTGTAGATGATCAGGATGGAATAAAAAATCCGGTGCGCATTGCCGGGGTTCGCCTGGAAGCAGAAGTACATATTATCACAGCGGCTGCGGCATCCGCTCAGAATATTGTACAATGTATTGCCGAGGCCGGCTATGAAGTGGCGGATATCGTTTTAGAACCCTATGCATCCAGCCTTTCTGTTCTGGAACCGGAAGAGCGTGATCTGGGCGTCAGTATAATCGATATTGGCGGGGGGACAACCGATATCGCCATGTTCTTTGACGGCAGTATTCGATATACCTCTGTTTTAGGATTGGGGGGACATCATGTTACCAGCGATGTATCTCAGGGTCTGCGGACTTCGATCGATCAGGCCGAAGAATTGAAAAAAAAATACGGTGTCGCTCTTGACTCTTTTTTGTCACAAGAAGAACTGATAAAAGTTCCGGGCGTTGGCGGACGGGCTCCCCGGGAAATTTCGCGCAGCGTGCTGGCGGCAATCATTCAGCCGCGTATGGAAGAAATGTTTGCGCTGGCTGCCCGGGAAATGGAAAAATCGGATGTGTATGATTCTATGGGCGCCGGTGTGGTGCTTACAGGCGGCGCTTCGATGATAAAAGGCGCGGCTGAATTAGCTGAACGTATTATGGGTATGCCCGTGCGCATTGGTTCGCCGATTGTTCATGGCGGATTGGTGGAATCTGTGAGCAGTCCCATTTTTGCAACGGGTGTGGGTTTAATTTATTATGGGCTGGAGTACGGCGAGGATGAAAGATTACACGGAAATATTTCCTTTGGGAAAGTATTGAATCGTTTGAAAGATATTTTTGAGAATTTATTTGGATAAAATATAGAGATTCATAGATGAGAATTAGATCGTTTATTATTAATATTAACATACCCCTCTCCGCCTCCTCCCTTACCAAGGGTGGAGTGTGGGGGGTATCAATGTCCAATTTTTATAAACTGAATTTAACAAACGGGAGAATGTTATGATTCAATTTGACACGTCTGCTGATCAGACTGCTAAAATTAAAGTGGTTGGCGTCGGCGGAGCCGGCGGTAATGCCATCAATGGAATGATAGAAGCCGGATTAACCGGAGTAGAATTTATTGTCATCAATACGGATGCGCAGGACCTGGAAAAAAATCAGGCTTCACATCGTATTCAGATTGGTAAAACATTAACAAAAGGATTAGGCGCCGGTTCCAATCCGGAAGTCGGGCTGCATGCTATCGAAGAGGATAAAGATGTAGTCATTGAGGTGCTCAATGGCGCTGATATGGTTTTTGTAACCTGCGGTATGGGCGGCGGCACCGGCACGGGGGCGGCTCCGATCGTCGCGGAAATTGCCAAAGATTTGGGCGCGCTGACGGTAGCCATAACTACCATGCCGTTTACTTTTGAAGGACCCATTCGTTTGCGGAATGCCAAGAAAGGTATGGAAGCTATGCGGGAACGGGTGGATACCATGCTGGTTATTCCCAATGACCGTATCTTTTCCATTATAGAAAAAAATACACCGGTGATTGCCGCATTTAAAATTGCTGATTCACTCTTGCTGGAAGCCACACGCAGCATCTCGGATCTGATTAATGTTCACGGCTACATCAATTTGGATTTTGCCGATATCCGTACCATTATGGCCGGTATGGGCGACGCATTGATGGGTACCGGCGTTGGTATTGGTGAAAACCGCGCTAAAGTTGCCGCGGAACAGGCGATTACCAGTCCGCTGCTTAATGACGTCGATATCAGCGGCGCGCGCGGTGTGCTGATTAATATTACCGGCGGCTCAAGCTTAAGTATGCATGAAGTTGGAGAAGCATCCACCTTGGTACAGGAAAGTGTCGGCGACAGCGCTAATGTTATCTTTGGTATGGTTGTGGATGAGCAGCTGACCGATGAATTACGCGTAACCGTAATTGCTACCGGCTTTAATCATGAAGCGCAAAAGGCACAGCAATTACAGAGACCAAAAGAAATCCCGCGCAGCGAATTTGGCGCGGCGGATTTCAGTGAGCTGGATAAACCAACCTTTAAACGGGAACACAAAAATGTGGATATTGAGTACCCAGCCACATCGCGTCAGAATATATTCACCTTTCCGGGTGCAGAAGAACAAGATGTACCGGAAGGCGTTGATGATTTAGACATCCCTACCTTCCTGCGCAAACAAATGGACTAATAAGGTAGCCCGGAGGAGGAACCTTTAATCTCCCGTTGGGTTCCTCTTCCGTTTTTCGTTTTCAAGAAATGGAATATAGGATTTTGGATACCGGGAGAACATTTTTATACACTCATTTTTTATTTATTTGAAATTTGTATTTTTTAGTTTTCTTATAATACGTATCTTTTATAGTTTTAAATTCTGAGATTATGATACAAATTCAGGGTTATGTTAAGTTTCTCTGGAGTATGAAAGATA
>JAFGKZ010000061.1 GCA_016928315.1 Calditrichaceae bacterium | reverse complement strand
TAGAGATTTTAACAATCTGAATACCTATAATTTTAATATTACTACACAAAAGAAAAGTGAAACCTTATTTGAATCTAATGTTGATTTACCGGGTTTTACCGCTGCCGGAGTGAAATTGTATGATGTGTTGGTAAGAGATTCGGTTGGCGTCGAACAATTATACCGCTGGAGGAGTCTTACTGTTTCTGATGACCGCCCGGATTTAAAAATAATAGAAAACACGTTAGCCTATACCGGAACAAATCAGCTGCAAATAAAATTTTCGATTGAAAATGATTCCCAGGAAAATTTAACAAATATAGCCATTTCAGCTTACAGCGATAATGGAATCATAAGTGATTTGCCATTTTCAGAATCGGTTGTTGCATTGGAATCGAATGAGATTAAAACCGTAACGCTTAATTTTGACTCTACAACTTTCAAAGAATTTAGGGATTTTAAAATAGCGCTCGACCCTTTAAATAATTTTTCTGAAAGAGATGAAGATAATAATATTCTGCAAAAACAGCTATCCACTGATCACATCTTAATTCAGCCGGCCGTCGGTACAACCATTAACGGTTCAGAAAATGACACCATCACCTTTAAAACTAAATGGAAATTTTTTGTAGCTAAGGATACGATATTGCAGCCAACGGTGGTCAAATTGACTGAAGTTAATCTATCTCAAGGATTTGAAGAAATCAGCCAAAAAGAATTAATTCCCATCCATATCGCAGGCTATAATGAATATTTTGGCGCTGACATATCAATTGGTAATTATTCAGAGAACTTTAATTTTAAGGCAAAATTAAATACAGAAATTGATATCAGTGCGGATTCACTAAATAATCTGTCATATTATTATTATGATAATTTTTTGGATCTTTGGGTTCAAACACCAAGCGATACGAATGGAAATTATCTGGAAACTCAAATCGAAAAACCGGGATTGTACACTATCTTTTATAATTCTGATGATAAGGATCCATTTATCGAAATTTCTTCAAATGGGCGGCCTTTGTATCAAGATTTACTTGTGGTTCGTAAACCGGTGATTTCAATTTTGCTGCAGGATGAGAGCGGTGTTAATTTGAATAATTCATTTACTCTTAGGTTGGATGATCAAATTTTAGTATCGAATGGCCTGCCTTTGATTTACGATGCAGTGAATTATCCGGACAGCCTTGAAAATTCCAAATCAATTTCAATTCTGGCTACACCGGAACTAACGGCAGGCGAGCATACGTTGTCTGTAGATATCGCAGATGTAAACGGTAATTTTTCCAATAAAGAAGTCTTATTTAAAGTTAGCGCTGAATTTGATATAATTGTCTATGGCAACTATCCAAACCCCTTTGAAAAAGAGACGGTGATTTCCTATTTTATAAATAGTGATAATATTCTTGATAAATTTTCCGTTAAAATATATACAACATCCGGCCGGCTTATCCGTTCAAAACCATTAGATCTTGATGAATCTCTGCTGGCTGATCCTCGTGATCCTTATCGCTGGCCTGAATATCATGAATTGATTTGGAACGGCCGGGATGATAACGGCAATGATGTTGCGAATGGCGTTTATTACGCGATAATTAAAGGAACTTATAAGGGAAAAACAGTCTCAAAAACTTTAAAAATAGCGCGATTACAATGATAAATAAAATAATCATAATACTTTCATTTTTACTGGTTACAATGACCAGTGCTCAGAATACCCGCTATTCCGCCGAATTTCTTGAACTGGGCGTCAGCGCAAAAGCGCTGGGTATGGGCAGCGCCAATGTCAGTTTAAGTAATGATGTTACCAGTCCTTTTTGGAATCCGGCCGGACTGGCATTTGTACCAAAACTTCAGGTAGCTTCGTTATATGCGGATTTATTCAATTCCATGCAGAAACAAAGTTATATTGGCGCGGCCATGCCCCTCTTTGGCGGAACGACACTCTCATTTAGCTGGGTACGATTAAGCATTGAGGGAATTGATAGACATGAATACGATCCCTCACTGGATGGATATACCGCTTTACAAAGAATCAGCGATCCGACGATCGCATTAACCTATGAACCCGACGGTACGTTTGGCAGCTATGATGACGCCTACTATATCAGTTTTGCCAAGCATCTTCCTTTAAACCTCGATATAGGATGGCAATATTGGGAAATGCCTATCGATATGGCATTCGGTCTCAATGTTAAAATGATTAATCTTTCTCTTGATAAAAATTCCGGTTCAGGCGTGGGCATCGATTTGGGTTATATATTTAAATTAGGATTGGATAAAATTTTTGTTTCTCCCTATTATGGCGACTTGTCTATTGGACTAAGCGTTCAGGATTTGTTTAATACGCGCATAACCTGGGATACTGAAAAGAACTGGGAAGATGAAATAGGAAGAAATTTTAAAACAGGATTTTCCTATTCGCAGCCAATCCCTATAATTTCAAGCAGAATGACTGTAGCATATGATGTTGATACACGATACGATGGGTTGGAACATGTCGGTTTTGAATACATATTCAGTGAAATGCTGGCCGTGCGCATCGGCTCAAATTCCGGCTATATGACCACCGGCGCTGGTATTTATATCTGGAAGTTTAAGTTCGATTATGCCTATCAATCGCATGACTTAGGTAATTCCCATCGGGTTTCATTATTATTTGGTTTATAGAATACTATGTATAAATATATTTT
>JAFGKZ010000060.1 GCA_016928315.1 Calditrichaceae bacterium | reverse complement strand
CTCAGCCTCAACCGCTTCCAGGAGGCGCTCAAAATGAGTAAACCTTTGACCAAAGAACAAATACAGCTTAAAAAAATCCGCCGCCTGATTCCTGTGGAATGGTAAGCGCTATGCGCTCATCAAGGGCTCCGGCAAATAAAGCCATTTTCCCGGCAAAAGAACAACCAGTCACGGCAAGATGTTCTAAATCAATTGGCAGAACATCCTGAACCAACTCAAGACCGTCGATCAGCCGACTAACGTCCCAAGACCAGGCGCTATAAGCGCCCATATATGTAAGCTCCGGATAAAGAGCATTGATAGGTTCATTGCCTCGGTCTTGTTCCCATGCCATTACCTGTCCAAAATTGAAAGGAATCCGGGCTATGTTCCGACTGATAAAAAGTTCGGACGGAAGGCTGCCGGTTCCGCCACCCATACCGATAACTGCAGGAAAGGGGCCGTCTCCCACTGGAAGTGAAATGGTTGAAGTTAAGGTAAGGGTATTTCCATTAACTGTGATATTTACTGTAAGGGTATTGCCTGCAAAAGAGGCGGTTATAGTATCCGGACGATCTGGTTTGGTGCTAATTTCATAGTGTTCAATCTCAGCTTTGATATCGTTACGCCGGTATTTCCAGTCAGATAAATTTTCGATGCGTCCTCGGCCGTCTGACCACTCAAATGGATCTGGTAAGCGGGCTACATCCGGAAGGTTATTAACTGTACTCATATATGGCGCCGGCCAGTCTGCGCCTGTATTTTCAACATCGTAAACCAAAGGCATTTCCTGTGCAAATAAAAATGTATTTAATAACATGATAAATAATACGAGAGCTATCCTCTATATATCTTCCAATCGTTTCTACAAATATTTAGTTATTGCTTAATTTATGAAAAATTTTATTAAATTGAATATTTTTTTGGCTAAATTTTGATGTTCTACTTTATTTTTCTTTACAATTGTAGTTTAGTGATGGTTTTATTAAATTCATTTATATATTTTAGAATTAAAAAGGTGTTTTATATCCGGGGGAAAATATTATATGATTAAACGACCTGGAGTATTACTTACTATTTTACTTGTACTCGCATTAGCAGTCATTGTAATATATAAGCTTCAGACAGATCCATATAATAATTCAGCTTCCAATGACCAGAGAAATTCAATGACCGAAGAGCCAGGATCGATATATACTATTTATCAGGATAACTGTTTGACCTGTCATGGTAATAATGGAGAAGCCCAGCCCGGATTCCCCTCATTACAAAAAACCACACTAAGCTTGGAAGAAATTAAGAAAATAATCATTACCGGTCGTGGCGATATGCCCCCATTCCCAAATATCACTGAACCTCAATTATCACAATTAGCTGAACTGGTAAAACGATTCTCGAACTGATGAAACGCTATTTTTTTCACATGCTGAATCATTTTCAATTACTAATTTTACCTGTAGTATCAATATACCGGACCAACAGCTATGAAAACAATTTCGTTTGATGTCTACGCGGGCAAGGAATAATTCTAAAGACAGAAAGATTAAAAAATTTTATAAAAGGATAAATTATTCGAATCTAATTATTTGAAAAAAAACGCCGAATTTTTATGTTCACTATTGTTCCATGATAAAAGTCAATCAAAAATAAATAATGCAGCATAACAATTTAATAAATTTTGAAAAACAATTTTTGATAGAGGAAGGAAATGATACGCAAAAGTTTTACCCTTCAGAATAAATTCAATGAAGATTTATTACTGGATCTTCGCTACGATGAAGGGACTCGTGAAGCGCCAACAATTATAATACTACATGGATTTAAAGGTTTTAAAGACTGGGGCTTCTTTCCTAATTTAGCCAGCCGCTTAACCGATAGCGGTTATGCAACGATCTGTTTTAATTTTACGCGCAACGGAATCGGCAGTGACCTGAATACATTCACTGAACTTGATAAATTTGCCGAGAATACTTATACCCATGAATTATCTGATATGGAAACAGTGCTGGAAGCGGTTAAATCCGGCGCAATTGGCAAGCATATTGTTGATCCTGAAAGACTCGGATTAATGGGACATAGCCGCGGCGGGGCCACCGCTATTCTGACGGCACGGGATCATCAGGATGATTTTCAGGCGTTGGTCACTTGGTCAACGATATCTAATTTATTCCGCTATTCGGATGAGCAGATTAAGCAGTGGGAGAACAAGGGATTTATTGAAATTGAAAATACCCGTACCAACCAGATGATGCGTCTAAATAAAGTCTTCTGGGATGATTTGAAAAAGAATAAAAAGCGCTTTGATTTACTTAGAGCTGCTGAAGATATAGAAATCCCTTCGTTATTTGTCCATGGCGAAGAAGATACCAGCGTTCCTCCTACCGAGAGTGAGGAATTGCATGAAAACTGCAGCGCCTACTCAAAACGTTTGGAATTGATTGAAGGCGCCAACCATACTTTTGGCATAAAGCATCCGTTTGAGGCAGATACTCCGGAATATGATACCGCCTGTACCTTGACGGAGCATTGGTTCGATAATAATTTGATGATGTAAAGGGTTTCTTTTGTAATGGATTTTTTAAATCCAGCCAACCTCAAGGAACAATAATCAGAAAAATTACGTTTTGCCAAGCAAAGCTCGATTAGGAATCATAAAACACATATTACACGAAGGTGCTCAATCACGTAAAAATTTTATATGAGTGATATCAAAATATTAACTTTGATAAAAAAAAATCTCAGAGAGTGAAAAATTCAATTTATTTTATGCTTCATGTTTTCGTGAGCTTAGTGTGAATAATTAATAGGATAAAACCATGAAAATTGGTGCGTACGAAATATCCGTATTTGAAACCGGCTATATAAGTTTGGATGGCGGCGCTATGTTCGGCGTGGTGCCAAAAACATTATGGCAGCGTACTAATCCTGCAGATGAATATAATCGTATAAAATTGGCTTTACGTTTACTTATTTTGCGAAGTACTGACCGGTTGATTATAGTTGATACAGGCGTTGGAAATAAACTCAATGAAAAATTGAGTAAAATCTATAATGTGGATTACAGTACCTATGATCTTCATTCAGAACTGGATAAAAAAGGTATTAAAGCGGAAGAGGTAACGGATGTTATTATTACACATATGCATTTTGATCATACTGGCGGGGCAACTTATTATAATGACAAAGGAAAACTTCAGTTGACCTTTCCTAATGCGATCCATCATATCCAGGGCGAACAGTGGCACTGGGGAACCAATCCATCGGATAAAGATAAAGCCAGCTTTATGCCGGAAAATTTTCTGCTTATTCAGGAACAGAGAAAGTTAAATGAGTTACCCGGTCCGTGTACGCTTTTTCCGGGAATAGATTTACTGGTAATGTATGGTCATACGCATGGGATGCAGCTGCCAAAAATATATGATGCTGAAACTACATTGCTTTACTGTGCTGATTTAATACCAACGGCCTCACATCTCCCTCTGCCGTATATTATGGGATATGATAACTATCCAATGAATACACTCGAGGAAAAAAGACGTATTCTGCCGCAGGCTGTGGATGAAAACTGGATTCTTGCTTTTGAGCATGATCCCTTCAGCGAAGCGGGTACGGTGGAATTAACCGATAAAGGATTCAAACTCAAAGAAGAAGTCAAATTATAAACATGGATGGCTATGTTCAGATTGCTAAAAGTGATGAAGTTAAAGAACGTTTTGCCATTTCCGTTATTGTGAACAGTAAAAAAATAGCAGTTTTCAGGTATAAGGGAACACTTTATGCGTTGCGTGACTCCTGTCCGCATCAGGGCGCCCCGATCAGTGACGGTTATGCGGATGAAGGCTTTGCCGTCTGCCCGCATCATGGCTGGAAGTTTAAATTGGAAGACGGCAGTTTTTCACATAATGAATTATCAAAAATACCTACCTATGATGTAAAAGAAAAAGATGGATTGATTTTTCTTAATACAGATGATAACTAACAAGACTATTTTTTTACACACAACCAGCAGTAACCAAAATCATCAACATTAAATTCATCAATAATTTTCAAACCGGCATTGCCAAACATTTTATTTTTATCCGAGACAATAAATTCTTTGTAATGCGAACCTTCCAAAAATTCAATAAATTTGGTGAGCCAGTTCATATGATTGCTGTGATCAAAAATGATCACATATTCAGTTGTCAGATCAGCTGCTTTTTGCAGGATAACTTTTCGTAAATCCGGAGACAGACCATGCAGTAAATATCCCAAGGATACTATATCTGCCTTTTCTACATCGCTTAGGTCGAGATCAAACAGGTCAATCTCATCAAACATAATCTGTGGGTATTTTCTTTTAGCCCGTTTGAGTAGTCTGGGTGAAAAATCTATTCCGCCAACTGAATGCCCGCGATTATAAAACTCAGCGGCAAGTATTCCCGTACCAGTGGCAAAATCTAAGACATTCAAATTTACAGGTAAATTGAGCCTTTCCAGCGTTTTTCGGTAGTAGGGGATTAAACTCAATTCAATAATAGGATAAATAAACGAGGCAAGATTGAAAACAGATTTTATTCTATTGCGTTCTGTAGCAAATTGTGAATCCATATCGGAGATTAGTTATCTTCGTCCGGCGGCTGTAAACGATTATCACTACGGATGGCATCAATTTTTAAGAGCGGCCGTTCCAATTGAGTCGTTCGTGTCGTTACCAGTTTCTGGAATTCTTTCTGAGCATCATCCAGCCGGTTACCCATTTTATCCATGCCTTCCTTAAAATTATTCCATTGCTTGTTAAATTCTCCCAGCAAGGATAAAATCTCGGCAGCTGTTTTTTCCAGGTTAAAATTATCAATAGCCTGGCGTATAATCGCTAAAATGGCATATAAGGTTACTGGTGAGCTGAGTATCACCTTGCTTCTCAAGGCATCATCCATTATGGATGGGTCATTCTCATTGATGAACGAATAAACCTGTTCATTGGGGATGAAGACAATTACGTAATCAACTGTATTATCTGTGGGATTAATGTAATCCCGCGTTGTAACTTCTTTTACTCTGGTACGGACATCTTTAAGAAATTGATTTTTAAATCCTGATTTATCCGATTCAGAATCTGCCTGTAAAAAAGCCATATAATTATTAAGAGGAAATTTTACATCCATATTTACTTTTAAATTCTTTGGAAGCAGAAAAGTGAAATCAGGCCGGCTTGATGACCCGGAAATGGATTTCTGTTTGAGATAATTGATACCCTCAATAAAACCGGCCAGACGCAGAACATCTTCGGCCATTCGTTCCCCCCATTGTCCGCGAATCTGAGAACTGGATAGGGCTGTGTTTAACTGATTGGTAACATCCTGAAGCTGTTTGGTCTGTTCCACAGATTGTCTGATTTGTGAAGTTAGCTGACCAAATGATTCCTTTCGTTCATTTTCGACTTTTTTTACAACTTCCTGTACTTTTTCCAATTCCGATTTCATGTTTTTAAGCGTTTCATCGATAAGTTGTTTCTTACTATCCAATTGCTGTTCGCCCATCTTGGATTGATCGCTGAAAGATTTTCCCGCCAGTTTTAAAAATTCACTGGTACTTTTACTGAGTGATTCCATAGAGATGGATCCAAAGGATTCCTTAAGCTGATTGATGATCCGATCCATTTCCTGCAGTTTATCTTCCCGGGTTTGACGAGCCAGTTCTTCAGCAAGTTCCTTTGCGGATTTCTGCTGCCGGTTCATAATAATGAAAAGAATGAGTGATCCAAGTACAAAACCAATCACAAAATAGATAATTTCAAACATGGGTATCCGAATTTTTATTGATAACGATTATAAAATATAAAAAAAATCTTTATTATATGTTAGTAGAATATAAAAATAAACAAAAAAGAAAAAACAATAAATATTAATGATCGTCGGGATAACGCTGGGAAATTGAATGGATCACGTCGATAATATCAAAAAATACATCCACAATTTCAGGGTCAAAATGTTTACCGCATTCTTCTTTGATAAGATTTATCACTTTTTCTTCGTCCCAGGCTTCTTTATATACCCGGCGGCAGCTTAGGGCGTCATATACATCGGCCAGGGCGACAATACGGCCGAAAAGAGGTATTTCCTCGCCTTTTTTACCACGGGCTTTTCCATTCTTTTCAGCAAATCCCTTTAAGGGTTTAGCCGTATTGATATCCACATGTCCGGGATAGCCGTTACCGTCCCAGCGCTCATGATGATTCAGGGCAACCTCAGCAGAATATTCGTCAAATTCCGAGCGGGCATCATTAAATAAAAATGCACCGTGGATGGTATGCAGTTTCATGAGTTCGTATTCTTCATCATTAAAACGGCCGGGTTTTTTCAGGATTAAATCTGAAATGGCTACTTTACCCACATCATGAAGCATGGCAGCCAGTCTGAGTGCATCACGGTGAGAATCTATTTTATCCTGAGCAATGCCTTTTTTCTTGGCATAAGCTTCATAAATTTCAACGGCATAGGCAGCTACCCGGTTTACATGAGGACCGGTTTCTTTAGGATCGCGCAGCTCAGCCATACTGATCATACGCATAATAGTCATACGGGTCATCTGGGCACGCTCGATAGCGTTGGCTGCATATAAGGCAAAATGCTGGACGATGGGTTCGTCATCATCTTTGAAGGGAACTACTTTGTTGTGCTGATCATGCGCATTAATTAATTGCAGAACGCCGATTATTTCGCCGCGGTTATTTTTCATTGGTATGGTCAGCATAGAGGTTGTTTTATAACCAACCTTCTGATCAAAACTGGAATCAAAATGGAAGGGCAGAGCTTTTGATATTTTATAGGCATCCGGTATGTTAACAGTTTTACCATTATTGGCAACAAAACCGGCGATGGAATTATTGTCAATAGGAACAGAAAATGTAGTATAGATTAGTTTTTTATCCTTACCCAGTTTTTCTTGCATGGTATCGTTCTGGGAATAACTGAACTTTAAATTTTCTCCATCTCTTATGTATATCGATCCGGCATCAGCGTTGAGCATTCTTCTTGCTTCGGTTAATACTTTTTCCAGTAATAAATCCAGGTCGGCAATTTGGCTGACTTCAACACCAAATTGGATAAGGCGGGTTAATTTTTGCTTTCTGTCGAAAATTTTCTCAGTCACAATACTATTCTTTTATCTGATTTAGTACTCACAACTATCGGCAGCCTGACTGCGCTATTTAAACTCAAATATAATAGTGATTAATCCTTTACCAAACAAATCAAATTTCTGTTGCCAAATTCAAATTCGGCAGAATTTTTAAAAACTTCATATTGACTATCAAATAATCTGTGGTTATATTTAGTGCTCTTTTAAAAGAGAAAAGATATATTTTTGGTCCGGTAGTTCAATTGGTTAGAGCACCTGCCTGTCACGCAGGAAGTTGCGAGTTCGAGTCTCGTCCGGACCGCCCTGAGCCTCTGGTAGTTATATCAGAGGTTTTTTTATTTATAATTGGTTAGAGCATCCCGACAGGTCGGGAAAGTTGTCCGGCGGCTGCCG
>JAFGKZ010000002.1 GCA_016928315.1 Calditrichaceae bacterium | reverse complement strand
GGCAGGCCGCGGCTTAAAGACGCCATTTTGCAGATACTCGGTAAATACCGTATTTGAATTAACCGCCGCTATGTATTTTTTTACCGGCAAGCCCATTTTTCCGGCGATGAGTCCGGCCGTTAAATTACCAAAGTTGCCGCTGGGTACCGTAAAAATTACATCATCTATTCCGAGGTTCTTTTTAACCTGACCATAGGCATAAAAATAATAAAGAGACTGCGGCAGCAGCCGGGCAATATTTATCGAGTTTGCCGAAGATAAATTAAATTTTTCCTTAATATTCGGATCGAGAAAAGCGGTTTTAACCAGACGCTGACAGTCATCAAAAGTGCCTTCAATTTCAAAGGCTTTGATATTTTTACCCATCGTTGTTAGCTGTTTTTCCTGAATCTGGCTGACCATGCCGCTGGGATATAACAGTCCAACCTTAATTCCTTCTTTTCCATAAAAACTGGAAGCAACCGCGCTGCCCGTGTCGCCGGAAGTAGCTACAAGGATAATCAATTCTTTGTCTTCATCTTTATTAAAATGGGCCATAGCATTAGCCAGAAAACGCGCGCCAAAATCCTTAAAAGCCAGGGTAGGTCCATGAAATAATTCCAAAATAGACAGCGATTCTGATAATGTTTTTACCGGCGCATTAAAATTGATAGCTTGTTCAATTATTTTTAAAAGTGATAATTGATCCATATAGCCGGCAAATTTTGAGATAACCTGCATCCCGATTTCATGAAGGGATTGATTCGGCAATGACTGCATCATTCCGGCAGGAAACTGAGGAATCTCTTCCGGCATAAACAAGCCGCCATCTTCGGCAATTCCATTGATAACGGCAGTACGAAAATTTGCTGTTATTTTTTTATTTTTGGTGCTGTAATATTTCATTTCAAAAAAAATTTATTGAATAACTTTAGGTCCATCATTATTAATCGCGGATATGTAAAGATCACTGCCAATATCCAATCCATCTAAAACATCAGCCATAGCCTGACCAATTTTTCGTGCTAAAGTTTCATCGGGGCTCAAGGCAAATACCGATGGGCCCGAACCGGAAATACTGCAGCCAATAGCTCCGGCTGACATAGCCGCCTCATAAATCTGGTAATATTTAGGGATCAGTTCCGCACGATCCGGGACGACTACCACATCATCCAGAGAACGCTTCAACAATTCAAAATCCGATCTAAACAAAGCCGTTACAGTACCGGCTACATTTCCCCATTGTATAACGGCCTGTTCCAGCGTTATCTGTTTTCTCAAGAGTTTACGTGACGCTTCCGTTTTAATCTCAATCTGCGGATGTAAAACAACGCAATGCAAACCATCCGGTGTTGGAATCCGTACAATATCAACAGGTTGCTTACTGCGCACTAAAATGAATCCACCATACAGGCAAGCTGCGATATTGTCCAGATGAATACTATCCCCGCTGGTAATTTTTTCACCCGCGATGGCAAATTCCAGTAACTGCCGCTTCTCCAACGGTTCGGTTAACATTTCATTTAAGGCGTAAACGCTGGCCACCGAACTGGCCGCGCTGGATCCGAGTCCGCTGCCAATAGGCATCTTTTTATGGATTTCTATTTCGACGCCAAAATCAGTCTGCAAAAACTCCATCATCGCCTGCAGTGAAACGCCCGCTGTATTCAATTTCGCATCTTTCGGAAGCCGGTTATCATCGCCGCTGATTGCGTTAATTTTTATCCCGGGATTATCTGTTATTTTTAAATAGACCTCATCGCCGGGAACATGCAGGGCAAAACCAAAAATATCAAATCCACAGCCTACATTGGCTACTGAAGCCGGCGCAAAAACGCGGATTTCATTTTTCTTTAACTGAGAGAGCTGCAAAGAGTAATCCTGATATTTATATCATTATAATTAATGAATTGCGGCTTTGAGTAAATCAGCCAGAATGCCGGCAGCAGTTACATTAGCGCCTGCGCCCGGTCCTTTAATGACCATCGGTGTTTCATAGTATTTTGAATAAATCGCAATAATATTATCGCTGCCTTTCATCTGATAAAATGGATGATCCTCGGCCACTTCTTTTAAGCCAACCATAGCATTACTATTTTCTAAGGTGGCAATATAACGTAAACGCAGTCCCCGGTGTTCAGCATCGATCACTTTTTCCCGCATTTGCTGGTCGTATTCTGCCAAAATTTCAAAAAATTTATCTTCATTCTCAGCTGATCTCGCTTCTTCAGGCACAAGATTCTCCACCCGGACATCGGACAATTCCAGCGACTCTCCAATTTCCCGCGCTAAAATTAATATTTTTCTGGCCGCATCCATACCGTTCAAATCTTCACGCGGATCCGGTTCGGTATATCCTTTAAGCTTGGCGTCTTTCACCACCTCGCTAAATAATCTTTCCGAGCTCATCGTGTTGAATATATAACTCAGGGTGCCGGATAATACGCCTTCTATGCGGTGAATTTCGTCACCGGCCAGAACTAAATTATGAATCAAATCAATGACGGGAAGGCCTGCGCCGACATTAGTTTCATAAAGAAACTGTGTATTGTTTTCCCGCACGATATCTTTTAATTGATTATAAAATTCCATAGTATCAGAATTGGCTTTTTTATTAGGCGTTACAATGGAAATAGAATTATTCAGAATTCTTGGATAAGCCAGAGTAAGCGCCGTACTGGCCGTACAGTCAACAAATACGCTGTTTTGCAGTTTATTGGCAATCATAGTTTCAACAAATTTTTCCGGATTACTCTCCAGTCTGGATGCATTCAGTGTTTTTTGCCAGGAATCAAGATGAATGCCGTTTTTATCAAACACCATACGGTCAATATCAGCTAAACCTACAATTTTAATATTGAGCGATTTTTTATTTTGCAGAAAATCAATCTGATCCTGGATTTGATTTAATAAAGTGCCGCCAATGAGTCCGGTTCCAACCAGATACACATTTAATGGTTTACGCCCGATGCCAAAGAAGGCGCGATGAATGGCATTTAAAGCTTTGGCTTCATCATTTCTGGAGACGACAATGGAAATATTTAATTCTGATGAACCCTGCGCAATAGCCGAAATATTGATATCGTCATCGCCAAGCGCTTTAAACACGCGGCCGGCCAATCCTTTACGGTGACGCATATTTTCACCAACGACTGCCAGTACAGAAAAATTATTTTCCACTTCTATTTCGTTTATTATTTCATCACGAATTTCATATTTCAACTCTTCACGCAATGCATCCACCGCAGCTTCTTTAAAATGCGGCAAAATGGCCAGACAGATAGAATGCTCTGAGGACGCCTGTGTAATCAGAATAATACTGATTTCTTTTTTTGCCAGAGCGCTGAATATACGTTCAGCAATGCCGGCGACACCAATCATACCACTGCCCTGTATCGTTAATAAGGCAAGATCGTCAATGGATGAAATTCCGCGTATGGCATGTTGATTTTCTGTTTTATCCGGACCAATCACCGTTCCCGGAAACAGTGGATTAAGCGTATTTTTAATCCTGATTGCAATTTTTTTATCTAAAGCCGGCTGCATCGTTGGCGGATAGATTACTTTGGCGCCAAAATGAGATAATTCCATTGCTTCTTCATACGTCATCTGCGTTATGGAAAAGGCTTTGGGTACTTTTTTAGGATCGGCCGTTAATACGCCGTCCACATCGGTCCAGATTTCAATTTCTTTAACATTCAAAGCCGAGCCAAAAAGCGATGCTGTGAAATCCGACCCGCCTCTTCCCAATGTGGTCGTTTCACCATCTGTACTCGAAGCAATGAATCCCGTAACAATCTGGATTGGCGATGATTCTTTAATGGAAGATATAATATTTTTATTGGTTAATGAAAAGTTAACCCTGGCATAACCAAAACTATGATCTGTTTTGATAATAGTACGGGCATCCAAAAATTCAGCGTTTATTCCACGTCCTTTTAAGCATTCACTGATGGTATAAGCGGACAGACGCTCGCCAAAGCTCATAATAAAATCAAGGGATTTGGCTGATAATTCTTTTATTAAAAAAATACCGTGTAAAATATCCTCCAATTGTCGCAGGATAATTTTTATCTCCGCCAGTTGATTGCTTTGCTGTTTGATCGATAAGAGTGATCGCGCTGTTTCCAGGTGCTGATCCTGAATTTCTTTCAGAAGTTTTAGATAGGATTCATCGCCTTTTGCAGCAATTTTTCCGGCCTTGATTAATTTATCGGTAACACCCTGATATGCCGAAAAAACAACCACACCGGTTTCTTTATCATCAAAGGATGATTTTATAATATTGATTACATTATTTATCCGTTCTGCATTTCCTACTGAGGAACCGCCAAACTTCAAAACTTTCATTTATCAAAATTCCTTTTATATTTTATTAGAGAGCCAGATTTTAATATAAATTAGCTGAATTTCCAAAATAATATCTGCATAATTATAAGTTGTTACAATATATCCACATCACAGTTTTTTTGATAAAGTCTATCGGTATTAATCAATTACCAGCATTTTTAAAAAGGTGGGCAGCGAATTGCTTATAAAAAAAGGCGATTAAACAATCGCCTTCTTATTACTTTGATATGATTACATCATTCGAAGGACTACATTAATACTCATCTTCGTTATAATAATCTTCGTTACTTGTGAATGCTGTCGAATTATATTTTTTCTCTTTTTTGCAAAAATCGAAAAATTCACAATCCTGACATTCGAAATCATCACAATTTACCATGTCCTCGCAGGTACCATTCAAATCCAACGTTATGGATTCCCTGTAACACAACGTATCATGATTATAATGGCAATCCTCACAAGCACATGTTAGATTTTCAAAGTAACTCATCTATGCCAGCCTCCCTCGAAAAACCAATAATATATTTTTAGTTAAAATTTTCTGCATCATGCTCCCGTAAATATTTGCTTCCCTCTTCAAGGATTTTTTTCTCTTCATCTGTAAGATTTAAGTAACCAACCCGGTTAATTTTATCAAGCAATTCATCAATTATACGGCGATAGTATTCGGTTTTATTATCACCGCCTTTAGTATATTTCATATTGGGATTGTCTTTTTTACCAAAAGAAATGTTAGGGATATTTTGCTTAATTTTATAGAGAAGGACCCAATATTTTAAATAAACAAATCCAACGACAATACCACCCAGATGCGCTGCATGCGCAATGCCATCACCGGATGAACTGAAAGTAGAAAAGAAAGAGACCAGAACCAAAAACGCCATCATATATTTCACCTTAACCGGAAAAAGAAAATAGATATAAACCATTCGATCAGGAAAACGAAGCGCATAAGCCAACATAATACCGTAGACTGCCCCGGACGCTCCAATAGTTGGCGCACTCGACAACAAAAGATTAAATACACCAGCGCCAATCCCGGTAATAAAATAGTATTTAAGAAATTCTTTAGTACCCCATTCGCGCTCTAATTCAGAACCGAACATCCAAAGTATGAACATATTAAAAAAGATATGCCAGAAATCGGCATGCAAAAACATGTATGAGACTAGTTGCCAAACTTTAAAATGGTAAATTATTTCCGATGGAATTAATGCAAAATATCGAAAAATCATCTGTTCAAGCGACTGATTCAAAACCTGCATTAAAAAAATAACAGCATTTATAAAAATGATGTTTTTTATGGCCGGCGGCATACCACCCATTGGGCCAAAACCAAATGATCTGTTAGTATTCATTTTAATATCATTCTATTTATTTTAACTTTAAGTCAGTAACGTCTTTACCTTCTTAAAGTTTCCCATATTCCATAACTCTAATACGCCTTGGCAAAGATAACCCGTTTCGTTGATTCTTTACCACATACAATACATTTTCCTGTTTCATCCGCTTCATTAAACGGAATACAACGAATGGTTGCTTTGGTTTCTTCCTGCACTTTAGCCTCACATCCGGCATCGCCGCACCAGTGGCTTTTCAGGAATCCGCCTTCACTATCGATCACTGTTTTAAAGGTATTGTACTCATCAATTTCAAGTGTGTTCTTATCCCGGAATTTACGCGCCCGTTCCAGCATTTCTCCCTGCATAGCCGTTAATTCATTCGTAACCTTGTCCAGAATTCCAACTCGGGTTATGAACTGTTTTTCCATCGTATCCCGGCGAACCAGAACAACGTTATTCTTCTCAACATCCTTCGGTCCTATCTCTATACGCACCGGAATGCCCTGTAATTCCCACTCGGAAAATTTATAACCCGGCTTGTACTGCGGACGGTCATCAAAAATTACATTATATTTTTCTTTCAGTTCACGATAAACACCCTCGGCAAAATCCAGCACGGCTTTCTTCTCATCATCGCTGCGATAGATCGGAACAATCACCACCGGACGCTGGGCCATTTTGGGCGGAAGCACCAATCCACGGTCATCACTGTGCGCCATAATTAAAGCCCCAATCAACCGGGTACTGACTCCCCAGGAGGTCGCGTACACATAACTCAGCTTACCGTCTTTATCCTGAAACTGTACATCAAAAGCTTTGGCAAAGTTTTGTCCAAGATTATGCGACGTTCCGGCCTGCAATGCTTTTTTATCCTGCATCATCGCTTCGATACAGTAGGTATGCAAAGCGCCGGCAAATTTTTCCGCTTCGCTTTTCTTGCCTGGAATGACCGGTATCGCCAGATAATCTTCAGCAAATTTTTTATACACGTTTAATATTTTTAACGTCTCTTCCTCTGCTTCGTCATAGGTTGCATGGGCGGTGTGTCCTTCCTGCCATAGAAATTCCGATGTACGCAGGAATAAACGTGTGCGCATTTCCCAGCGCATCACATTGGCCCATTGATTAATCAATAACGGCAGATCACGATAACTCATGATCCATTTTTTATACATGGCCCAAATGATGGTCTCAGAGGTCGGGCGAATATACAATTTCTCTTCCAGTTCCTGACCGCCGCCGATGGTAACCACAGCGCATTCCGGAGAAAAACCTTCAACGTGTTCGGCTTCTTTCTGCATAAAGCTTTCCGGAATAAGCAGCGGGAAATAGGCATTTACATGACCGGTCTCTTTAAACATCCGGTCTAAATTACTTTGAATCATTTCCCAAATAGCATAGCCATTGGGACGGATAACCATTGCTCCCTTAACCGGGGAATAATCAGCCAATTTTCCTTGTAATACGATGTCTGTATACCAGCGTGAATAATCTACATCTCTTGGTGTTACCTTTTCAGCCATCTGTTCCTCAAATCATTAATCAGATGAAATAAAATTTCATACAAATTCAGTCTTAGCTTATTGAATTAAAATACATTTGCAAGCGTAATGAAGGAAACCTGCGGATTAAACTTTTCTGACTTTCTACCATTACAGATCGTGTAAAACCGAAGCGAAGCCATCAACATGTATAATAGAATTGTTGATTCCAGAATAATCCTTAACCTGCTTTCCTTTTTAAAGTTGTACGCCTGGAGGGAATCGAACCCCCAGCCTTTGGAACCGGAATCCAACGCTCTATCCAATTGAGCTACAGGCGCATTATATCACGATAAGAGTGCGCAAATATATTCGATGAAGACCATAATGTCAAATAATTTTTTTAATTAAAAATAAAGGCCGCCGCGAGCGCCGAGATTTAAGAAAAAAAGCAGATAATTGTTACTTCAGAACTTAAAATTGGCTGGTTATACCAAAGTGAATTTTACCTTCGCTAAAACGATCACCTTTGCCAAGGCCATAATCTACTCCCATTATGCCAAGCGGTGTATCAATGCGAATGCCGAGTCCATAACCGGGCAAAACTTCATTTTCCTGAACCGCATTATCCAGCCCCTGAAAAATCCCCCAATCACTGAAAATAAATAAGCGTGAATTTCGATTTAGAATAAACCGATACTCCAAATTAGCCCAGGCGATTACTCTGCCCCAGTACTGATTTTCCCGATACCCCCTGAGCGATTGGCTGCCGCCAAACCAAAACAGATCGGTTAGCTGCAGCTGATCACCCTTGATCTGTTTGCCATTAAGTTCTATTGAAACAACCTGGTTTGACCACAAATTATAATACCAGCCAAACTCAAGTTGAAGTGTTTGCAGCTCTTCATTGCTGCTAATACTATCTTCAATCAAAATGTAGGAAGGACCATAATTATTTTTAAATCCGTACGCGTAGGAGTTAGAATAGAATAATCCCGAACGCGGATTTATCGGATAATCCCGCGTATCATATTCCAGCCCCAGTTCAAGATTGATTACCTCGTTGCGTAACAACCGGTTATTACGGCTGGATACCGAATCGGGATAGGCTAATTTTCGGCTGATACCAGCTATGGCTGACAGATTTTTTAGAATGCGTACGCGGGTATTCAAAAAGGTATCCCATTTAATAAAACTGGAATCTCTGACTGTCCGGTCCAATCCGATTGAAATTGCCACAGGATAATCAAGCACCCAGGGCTCTG
This sequence comes from Calditrichaceae bacterium, assembly GCA_016928315.1. Lineage (GTDB taxonomy): Bacteria > Calditrichota > Calditrichia > Calditrichales > Calditrichaceae > JAFGKZ01. The sequence goes on along the minus strand of JAFGKZ010000002.1, from coordinate 25,895 downwards.
TATAACGCAGATTAAATTCTTCGCTGTACGTATCCGGTTTTTGCCAGTGCACATCAAATTTACGGCCGGTGCCAAAAATATTCTTCAGCGAAAGATTGAATAACCCTGTGATATTCCCGTCGGATTTAGTGCCGGATTTTTCAGGCACATATCCAATTACGCCATCAACCATGATGGAATTACCTTCTTCAATCCCGATATTTATAATAACGCTGTCTTCCTCAATAAGACTTATTCCGTCAATAACCGCGTCTTTAAAAATCTGAAGACGCATTAGCTGCGCTGGTATCTCATCTACCGCTGTTTTTGAGTAAACATCCTTTTTACCCATATAAAGTTCTCTGAGAATCACATTGTCATTGGTATAAACGTTACCGGATATTTGGAAGCCTTTAATGTATATTTTTTTACCTTCATTAATTCTAAGCGTGACGTCTGCATAATTTTTTTCTTCAATTTTATTGAATGATATATTTTCAATTTCTATTTTTGTGAAAGGATATCCCTGATCGGCGGCATAATTGAGCAGATAGGTAAAATTATTTTCCATTAAAACCGGCGCGTATCTATCATTTTCTTTGATATCCAGTAATTGTATATATTTATTTATATCCAATGAGTCAGCAAATATATTTATTTTCCCATAATAGGTTGGATAGCCGCTGTGTCCATAGATGTTAAGATTAACTGTTTTATTATCATAACTATATTGCCTCGTAACCGAATCAACTTGAGCATAGAGATAGCCCTGTTCATAATAATATTTTATAAGTTTATCAATCATTGGTTTCATTAATGACGGATCGAAAATGTTGTTTTTAGCGATCCCGATTGCTGAAGACATTTTTTCATCGGAGAGCTTAAAATCACCTTCAAATACTATCCTGGAAACAATGGCTTTGCCAGCCGGCTGAGCATTGTTAAGTGAAAAACATAGACAAAGTGAAAAGAATAATAATTGAAATCGCATAGCGGGCACTATTTATTCAAAAGACAAAAGAGCGGCATCACAAGCTGCCTGATCGATGTAATTATACAAGGCTAATTTTCTTAGAATCCATTTGCATTTCCATTTAAGCCATCTGCTATTGCCTTTAGGATTTGTAATTAAAGGTCTCGGGATAATGGCGGTTAGCCGGACCATTTCTTCCAATGTTAAATTTCCAACAGATTTGCCAAAATAAAATCTTGAGGCTGCCTCCACGCCAAACACTCCGCGCCCAAATTCTATCACATTCAAATATAAATGAAAAATCCGGTATTTTGATAATTCTTTTTCCAGTCTTTTTGCAATAAAATACTCTTTAATTTTTCTGAGAAAACTTTTTTCGGTAGAAAGATATAAATTTTTCGCCAGTTGTTGTGTAATGGTACTACCGCCGCGGGCAAGTTCGCCTTCTTCAAGATTACGTTTGAGAGATTCTTTTAACTCTTCAAAATCGATGCCGTCATGTTTATAAAAAGAGGCGTCTTCCGATATACGAATAGATTTTTTTAAGAGATCCGGTATAGCCTGATACCGAACCCATTTTTGACGTAACTTAAATTTTTTATTTTCCGCCTTTGCCTGATCGATACGCAATTGCATTAGAGCGGTAATTTTTGGATTTTCACTTTTCAGATACGAAACATCGGGCAGATTTGCGAAAAAATAAATGGCATACCCCAGTATCAGGAACAGGCTAATTAAAAGTACAAACTTAATGAGTTTTAACGGACGTTTTTTTAGCCAGAGAAATCTTGTATAATCGAATTCTTCTTCTTTTCGGTACATAACTCAAAAATATATTTGACATTAAAATTCAATATTACCAATTTTATGTTAACTATTCAAACAACCCTATAAAATTAATACCCGGAATTTCCTGATTTTATGAATAAAACAGCCAGCAATAAAATGTCCCGTCTTGAGCTTTATTTAAAGAACATGGATCTGCTTGGTATTAATCCATCAATTTCTGTTAGTGGAATCAATCTGCAGTTATCAGAAAAGTCAGATATTAATAGATTATTTAAACTATTGAACGATTGGTGCATCCAGGAGTTGTATTTGTTTGAACATATCGAATCTATTATCCCGCTTATAAACTTTTATCAGAACACTGCAAATAAATCTCATTTAAAAGATATTAAGATTGCCCTGAACTTACATATAAATGAAGAAAATTTTATTCACACTAACCGGGATCATCTGGATCGTTTATTTCAGACAAAATTATTCTGCACAAATTTGTATCATAAGCGGCAAAAGGTATGGGGAGAAGATGTCTTTTATTTCTATGGTTATGAACCGGAAATTTATACGATACATCCCGGAGACAAATTTTTTGAAGCAGAAATTAAATATCCTGAAGATGTAATTGCCATTTTCCAATGGCGTTATTCTGACTCTGAAGAATTTCAAGTAAAAAACTGCAGCGACATATTGAGCAAACTGGATGCTGAGCGGGGTATTCTGAAGCTGAAAGCCCACAGAGAAAAATCATCAAAAATAATAGTACTGAGAACCTGTAAAGTTGTATTTAACAATAGACCGCAATATTGGCTAAATTTTGTTAATCCAAAAAACTTTAATCTGGCGTGTGAAAAACATCAGCAAAAGATAATTGAAATGGGTATCACGGAAGTGGATACCATATTTGATTTGAATGTATTATTACCGGGGATGAATTTTGATTTTTTACCAAATCTGATTTATACAAAGGAAAAGCAATCACAACTCATTACCAATCAGCCCATACTGGATTTAACCTTAAAAAAATACATGGCCGCTCACCCCGAGAGTAATAAAGCTAATCTGGAACTGGTCAACCTTTATTCGGATTATATGCGTGAACAATTTTTATCCCAGTTTAATCATAAGAAAAAAGATCAACTATTCATCGATGTGGACCACCCATTAAGCAAACAACTACTCAATTCCGTACCAGTTGTAGTCCGCATTGAAATGGACCGATTTTTACCGGAAACAAAATATACCTTAAATACCTGTATAACTATCAGGAAACTGGTCAATGCTGTCAACAAAACCAACGACTGCAAAATACAGGCATCCATTGATCATATTTTAAATACCAGACATTCTTTTAACGATAAAAAGTATATTATTGATTATTTAACTGTAACGGGGATTAACCATTTTAACTTTAGTATTTCCGGGGATATTTTTGAAAATAAAGAAAAACCTTTGGCGGCCATAAATAACTGGGATCCCAATTTCTCAGCCTATTCTGATTGGTTTGCCTACCTGCATCAACTGGGGCACTTTATGAAATTGGGTATTCGCCGACCGGAAGCCCTGCTGCTTTATCCGGGTTCCGATGAAGACCTGGAACTATTTGAACGAACGATAAATGAATTAAAATATACAGGTCTGGATTATCATATTATTGATTTTGACACCTTTAATGACCATTTTGTTTGTCCTGTTGAAGATGGTAATTTTATTTTATTCAATCATAATTATCGTATTTTAATACTTCCCGCTATTTTAAATATCCCGATTGAATGTATGCAAAAAATAAATAAATTTTTCACTGAAGGAGGTATTGTACTGGCATTAGGCCGGCTGCCTGCTCACACCCGCGACGGTAAAAAAGATACCCTGCTAAAACAAATTAAAAAAGAAATTTGGCCGGATGTATCTGATACACAAAGCACCCTGTTTAAACAGCACGAATCGGGAGGATTAGGATATTTTCAGAAAAGTATTTCCCGCCTCAGAAATATACTCACTGATCTTGATAAGAATCTGCGTATTCATATTAAATCCTCAAATCCGGGCATTGTTTATCAACTGCGGGAGCATCAGGAAAACTACTACCTGCTGGTCATGAATACAGACCAGTTTAAAACCACGCATTTCAATATTGAGTCTAAATATTTAGGACGGCCTTATTGCTGGGATTTTAATACGGCGGAATCTCACCCCTATGCAGATTGGTACATCAGGGACAAAAAATTAATTATGAGACTCAGGCTGGCGCCAGGCGAAACACGTTTATTTGTGATTGATAAAAAACATTCATTGAAAATATTCCAGCTTTATGATTCTTCATTGGATGGTTATAAAATTATACAGCAGGATGAGCAGAAGTTTAAAATGGATGGATGGCAGAGAAAAGAGGGTTCCTTTAGTATAATTATCCAAAAGGCTGGCGGACAAAAGCAACTCGATTATAAAATTAAAGAAAAACTGCCCATGTTATCCATCGGAAACAGCGGCTGGTATCTGGACAGCGATCATTTTAAGGGGCAGGTGAGCCTTGGCGATCAGAGTTATCCGTTTCCATATCAAAGCGCTGTGTTAACCTATCACAAGCTCATTGTACTCAAAAAAGACTATTTAAATAAACAGAAATTATTTCTGGATTTGGGTCAGCTTCACGATTGGTGCACCTTGTCAATTAACAACGAATATGTTGGAAGACGTATCTTTGCACCATGGATATTTGACGTCAGTAAATTTATGAAAGCGGGTGAAAATAAAATCAGTATTCAAATAGCCAACCGTTTATCCAATATGTTGGCGGAAAATAACAAATTCAAACCTGCCAATTATTTTGTGCAGTCTTACGGCCTTTTGGGGCCGGTACGGATTATTCCCTACAATCTGGTCACTTTAGAGAATTAACAAAAACAACAGGCTTACTCAGGCGCGCCCTCGCGGATCCATTGTTTAATACCATTGAGTTGATTCGTGGTGAGTCTGTCCTTGGGGAATGGCGGCATCAAATCCTTATAATCTGGAAATCCTTCAGACAATATCAGATATAGAATTGAAGATTGTGGATTCAATTGATCGACTTCTAATTCTATTAACCGATAATCGTTATTGGACAACCGGTAATTTTTTAATGCCTCAAGAATAGTCAAATCATTATATGTAAATGGATTTGATATATCTGTTGGAGAATGACAGCCGGATTCCATACCGCATCTTATGTTAAACAGCGGTTCAATATGCTCATAAAAACTCAAATCTTTTTCCGGTAAAACAAATTTTTTATCATTGGGATTAGTGCCTTCGCTGCATGATATCAGATAGAATAATCCGATAATTATTCCAAAAAAAATTAGAAATCTAAAATACTTGATAATTCTCACAACTCCACCTCATATTTATTATTATCTATACCACTATTGTAATTTACAACCCAATTAACCGCTTGTTTAAAATTATTAAATTCGTTACTTTATTGGGTTACATGGGTCAAAATACAAATTGAACGGAATCAGATCAATATGGCTAAAAATGTTTTTCATAAAGTGCTTATAATTGAAGATCAGCAGGACATGCAGTCCGTCCTCAAACGATTTTTGGAAGAGCGTTCTTACCAGGTAACAACAGCCGACAATGCAGAAATTGGTCTGGAACTATTTGATGAAAACCAACCGGATATTATATTAATGGATTTAATGCTGCCGGGCATGTCCGGGTTGGAAGCGACAAAAATAATCCGCCAAAATCATAGCGATAAAGCTTACACGCCAATTATTATGCTAACAGCTAAAACCAATACTGATGACATTGTTACAGGCCTGGAAATTGGTGCCGATGATTACGTGGTAAAACCATTCAATTTTGAAGAGCTGGCTGCACGAATTAATTCTGCGCTCAGAATTAAACGCCTCAATGAACTGCTTGTAAAACAATCACGCGATCTGGAAGCCGCCAATTTAAAAATTATCACATTAAATGAAAACCTGGTGGATAAAAACAAAGATTTACGAAAAAATCTGTTCAGTCTGCACAATTTATTTGAAATATCGTGGGAACTTAATTCGATCCTTGAGTTGAACCGTCTGATTAATTCAACTCTATTAACGATGATTGGACAGTTTTCCTGTAAATCAGCCTTATTTTTACTGGTCAGCAAACATAGTAAAGATATTTTGGAAATCATTAATCATAAAGGCTATCATCAGAAGGATGTAAAAGATTTATACATCGATAAATCCGATCCGCTGGTTTCATATTTTAAACTTCATCCTATGCCCTATCCATTGAAAGACTTGAATAAACGGATACCAAAATCAAGCGCTGCAAAACAATTAAGCGCATTGGATGTGGAGATTATTACTCCGATTACAATACAGGATTTTGTTGAAGGTTTTATATGTCTGGGACCACGAATTAAAGAAAAGGGTTATGAGAAACGGGAATTTGAACATATATCCATCCTGAGTAATATCGTATCTATTGCCGTTTCAAATGCATCCCTATATGAAGAGATTGAGCAGTTATCCTACACCGACGGCATGACGGATTTGCATAACTATCGATATTTTGAACTACGTCTCAAGGAAGAAGTTATGCGTCATAAGCGTACAAAAAACCCATTGTCGCTTTTAATTTTGGATGTTGACAATTTTAAAAATTTCAATGATACCATGGGACATCCGGAAGGCGATCAGGTGTTACGAAAGATTGCTAATATTCTTAAAGAAACCGTTCGTGAGAACGATATTGTCGCCCGGTATGGCGGCGAAGAATTTGCCATAATTTTGCCGGCGGTTGAACATGAAGGCGCTAATATTCTGGCCGAACGTATCCGGCAAAAAATAGAAGAAACCTATTTTGAGCACGAAGAGGTTCAACCGACCGGTAAAGTAACCGTCAGCGTCGGCGGGGCGTCCGCACCTGAAAATGCGCAAAACTTTAAAGAACTGATACATAAAGCAGATTCTGCTCTTTATGCCGCCAAGCGCAGCGGACGAAATCTGGTAAAAATGTATAAACCGGAAATGATTAAATAGAATGCGTATTGGTATTACCTGTTATCCGACTTATGGCGGCAGCGGTGTTGTTGCCACAGAACTTGGTAAAAAATTGGCCCAGCTTGGCCACGAAGTTCATTTTATATCCTACGCTCTGCCCTATCGGCTAAATCGTTTTCAGTCCAATTTATTTTTCCATGAAGTTGAGGTATTGAAATACCCGCTATTTGAATATCCGCCATACTCGCTTTCTCTGGCTTCAAAAATGGTCGAAGTCGTGGAAGCGGCCAAACTGGATATTCTGCACGTACACTATGCCATTCCTCACGCAACCAGCGCTTTTCTGGCAAGAGAAATGGCTGATCAGAAAAAATTAAAATATATAACAACCCTGCATGGTACGGATATTACTTTGCTTGGTGCTGATCCGTCTTATTTTAAAATTGTAAAATTTTCGATAGAAAAAAGTGATGGCGTTACAGCCGTTTCTGAATATCTGAAGAAGGAAACACAGGACACATTTCAGATAAACAACTCTATCCGGGTGATTCCGAATTTTATTCCGGATGATTTTATCTCGGCAAAACCCTCACAGGAATTGAGGAACTGCTGCGCTGAAAAAGGTGAGTTTATCCTGACTCATATTTCAAATTTCAGGCCGCTTAAACGCATTCCCGATCTGATTTATATTATAAATAAATTACCGCGGCATCTGAAAATAAAATTACTGATGGTTGGCGATGGCCCGGATCGTTTTCAGGCCGAAAAATTATGTAAAGAATTGGGATTGTGTGATAAAGTTGTTTTTATGGGGAAACAAGAAAATATATCTGAAATTCTTGCCGTAACCGATCTATTTCTATTGCCTAGTGAAAATGAAAGTTTTGGTCTGGTTATTTTGGAGGCGCATGCCTGCGGTGTGCCTTGTATAACTACCAACGCCGGCGGTATTCCGGAAGTGAATCTGGATGGAGAAACCGGATTTACTGTAAATGTCGGCGATATTGATGCTTTTGCCGGTCGTATTGAACAATTGATTGAAAATAGCGATTTAAGAAAAAGATTTTCTAAAAATGCCAGGATTATCTCCAGAGATCGTTTTAGCGCAGATAAAGTAGTTCCGCAATATTTAAATTTTTATGAAGAAACGCTTAATTCTTAGCTCAGTTCATTTAGCGTTTCAGCAAAGATATCAAAAGTCGATTGACCCCATAAACAAAAATATATATCCTTTATTTTGCCGCCTTTTTGCAAATAATCCACACAAAGCCTCAGCATAATTCCGGCGCAGCGATTCACCGGATAACCAAATATCCCCGTACTAATAGCAGGAAATGCTATCGAAGTTACATTATTTTCTTCGGCTACCTTTAAACTATTGATAACTGCATTCTGTAGTTTTACATCTTCGTTGCCCTCACCCATGCGCGGACCTACGGCGTGGATGACATATTTTGCCAGTAAATTACCAGCACCGGTGATAACGGCGCCACCTACAAAAGTCCCTCCAATTCGATAACATTCTTCCTGAATAGCCGGTCCACCCGCCCGGGCAATTGACCCGGCAACGCCTCCGCCTAAAATAAGCCGGTCGTTAGCTGCATTAACAATAGCATCTACTTTCATCTGAGTTATATCGCCAAGTTTCAGATAAATGACACCCTGATTAATTTTTCTGGAGTCATTCATATTGAACCTCCATATTTTTAAAAATTTTTTTTAAACACAACCCGGCCATTTTTAATGGTCATTAATACATGGTTGATGCCATAATGGTAAGGCAGGTAATTCAGGTTAGGTATATCAAGTAAGATTAGATCGGCGCTTTTACCGGGTTCGATGGAACCAATTTCATTCTGCAAACCAAGAGATTCTGCCGGTATAAGTGTACTGGCCCAGAGCAATTCCGCAGGAAGCATTTTAAGTTTAAGCGCAGCAATGGACCACATGAGCTGCATATTCTGCGTGGTTGAACTACCCGGATTGAAATCTGTTGATACAGCTACGCGGCAGCCCGCCTCAATCATTTTTCGCGCAGGCGCATAATCGTCCTTCATTAAAAAGAAGGTTGTACCCGGTAATAATACCGGAATGACGCCCGCATCGGCCATTTTCCGTATGCCTTCATCCGAGACTTTTACCAGGTGATCCGCTGTAACAGCGCTGATATCCGCGGCCATTTCCGCTCCGCCGGTACCTTTCAGTTCATCCGCATGCACGCGGGCCTGTATTCCAAATGACTTCGCTGCTTTTAATATTTTGCTGCTTTCTTCCACGGTAAAAACACCCTCTTCACAAAATACATCGCAAAATTTTGCCAATTTTCTTTGGGCAACCTTCGGGAGCATCTCATTTACAACCAAATCAATATATTCTGTTCGTCTGTCCTGGTATTCATCGGGCACTTCATGCGCCCCAAGAAATGTAGGGACTAAATCCAGTGGTTGTTCACGATTGAGTTCATCAATTATTTCGAGTGATTTTATCTCATCTTCCGTAGATAAACCATACCCGCTTTTAGCTTCAATAGTGGTTGTGCCGTATTCCAAAAATTTATTTATGCGTTTTCGCGTAACCTTTTTAATCTGCTGTTTATCAGCCGCGCGGAAAAGACGTACACTGTTGCGAATACCTCCGCCTGCCCGGGCAATTTCTTCATAACTTTTCCCCTGAATTCGCATAATAAATTCATCTTCACGGGTTTTCCAGAAAACCGGGTGCGTGTGCGCATCTACAAATCCGGGCAATACAATGGCTTTTCCAGCCTCTATTATTTCGTCTGTTTCAGGAACCGTATCACCTTTCTGAAAAACAGATTCGATTTTACTGTTTATAATCAGTAATGAGACATCATTATACTCTTTAATATATCCATAAGGTTTTGAGGAAACAGGCGTATATATTTTGGAAATATTTTTTATAAGTATTTTCATCGATTGTATGTTTGCCTATTTAAAAAGTCTATCAAATTCGGCGGTCAATTTTTCAAAGGAGGCTTGCAGGCTTTCCGATACAACTTTCGTTCCGGCAATGATAGGCATATAATTAGTATCCCCATCCCAGCGCGGCACAATATGATAATGGACATGTTCGTCAATGCCGGCGCCGGCCGTTCTGCCCAGGTTCATTCCGATATTCATCGCATGTGGATGCACAACATTACGTAACGCCCGCACTGATTTATTGATAGTAAGCTGCAGATCCAAAAGTTCCTCATCGGATAGTTGCAGAACATCACTGGTATGCTTATAGGGGACTACCATCAAATGACCGTTATTGTAAGGAAACCGGTTCAGAATAACAAAGCAATGTGCCGATCGATAAACGATCAGATTCCTGGAATCATTTTCCTGATTGGGAAAATCGCAGAAGATGCATCCCTCCGTTGTATTATCTATTTCCGATTGAATATATTCCATGCGCCAGGGAGCCCATAATTGTTTCATTATAAAATTCCTTTTAGACAAAAATAGCCCAATACTTTTCTGGCATTGGGCTTTAACATATTTTTCTATTTATTATTAATTGTTTTCAATATATCAGGCGTTATTTTTAATCTTCTTCTTCCTTTTCCTTCTTTGCTTTTTCAATCACCTGCTGAGCAATTTCGCCGGGTACTTCTTCATAATGAGAAAAACTGCGTTTGTGAATACCGCGGCCGGCTGTCATCGACCGCAGTGAGGTGGAATAACGGTACAATTCCGCTAAGGGAATCTGTGCATTAATCACCTGAAACCGGCCGTCGCTGTCCATACCCATAATTTTACCGCGCCGGCTGCTGATATCACCCATAACGTCACCCATGTATTCATCGGGTACACGGATTTCAACATTCATAATCGGTTCTAAAAGGGCAGGATTGCATTGTTCAAAAGCTTTTTTGAAAGCCATGGAAGCGGCAACCTTAAAGGCCATTTCTGATGAGTCCACATTATGATAACTTCCATCAAAAACAGTTACTCTAACATCAACAACCGGATAACCAGCCAGAACGCCCTTTTCAATAGTTTCAATGACACCTTTTTCAACGGCAGGGACAAATTTCCCCGGAATCACGCCGCCAACAATGGCATCAACAAACTCAAATCTTTCTCCTCGTGCCATCGGTTCCAATCGCAAATGACAATCGCCATACTGACCGCGGCCGCCGGATTGTTTCTTGAATTTACCCTGTGCTTCCGCTTTTTTCTTGATGGTTTCCCGATATGGAATACGTGGTTCTTCTTCTTCCACATCAACGCCAAATTTTTGTTTTAAGCGCTGCAGAATAATAGCGAGATGCAATTCCCCCTGACCTGAAACTATCGTTTGCCGGAGTTCTGAATCCTGATTATATACAAATGTAGGATCTTCTTCATGGAGTACATGCAGACCATTACTAATTTTTTCTTCATCACCCTTAGCTTTTGGTCTGATAGCCAATCGAATAATCGGTTCAGGAAATTCAATTTTGGGATAGGTAATCTCTTTGCCCTTGGCCGCAAGTGTATCGCCGGTGTGGGTTGCTTTTAGTTTTACAACTGCACCAATATCACCGGCTTCCATCTGATCCACATTTTCTTTATTCTTACCGTTTAATACAAAAATCTGTCCAATACGCTCACTCTGATTCCTGGTAGAATTGACAACATCCATACCGGTTTTTATAACGCCGGAATTTACCTTAAAATATGAGAGCTCACCCACATGCTGTTCGGATAAGGTTTTAAAAATAAAAGCTGAGAATGGCTCTGTATTGCTTACCTTGCGTACTTTATTATCTAAGCCGACGATATCGCCAATTTCACCGGGAGCCGGGCAAAAGTTAATAATAACATCAAGAAGTCTTTTAATACCGATATTGGTAGTTGCGGAAGCACAAAATACCGGATAAACCGCATCCATTGCCACAGCGGTTTTAAAACCCGATCGAAATTCATCTTCGCTTAATGTACCGGCTTCAAAATATTTTTCCATCAAAGCATCATCACTCTCTGCAACTGCTTCCACTAATTTCAGATGCAATTCATCAGCTTTGTCTTTTAAGTTGGCCGGAATATTTTCTTCCGTAAAATTCCCGCTGCCGTCTTTGTTAAATTTTAATAATTTCATACGGAACAAATCAACAATGCTGTCAAAATTTGGACCGGTTTCAACAGGAAACTGAGCCAGCACAACCTGGTGGCCGAACGACTCTACCATGCCTTTGAAAACATGCTCAAAATCAACATTTTCCCTGTCAAGTTTGTTAATGATGAAAAAGCGCGGAACTTTATTCTTTTCTGCCTGCTGCCAGCCGAGTTCGGTGCCAACTTCTACACCTGAAGCAGCAGATACCACCAGAAATGCGGTATCCAAAACCCGCATTGTACCTACCACTTCACCAAAGAAATCTGAATATCCCGGTGTATCAATTATATTAATTTTTGTATCTTTCCAGACGCCATGTGTTAAAGAAGTATTGATAGAAATTTGACGATTAATTTCAGCTTCATTGTAATCAGAGATGGTTGAGCCCTGTTCGATAGAACCGATACGGTTGGTTGCTTTCAGATTAAATAATAACGCTTCATCCAGAGTTGTTTTTCCACTACTGCCATGACCGATCAAGCCGATATTACGTATCTGTGCGGTCTGGAATACCTTCACTTGTGCCTCCTTTAATAAATACTTTTAAATCCCATTTTTAAATAGAAATTACAGGGAAACGATTGTTTTCGATCCAAATTTATTAAGTCGTAAAAGGTAATAAATTCAAATTCTTATTTCAAGAGGATGCTTGGTTATTGAGTGACTAAAGTTTACAACAGCATAGAGTATGTAAAGTTGAAAACATTACGAAATATGCAAGACAGCGCTTCAAATAACCTGTAATATAAAATTAATCCATAATAATAATAATTTTTGGCACTTTAGGCATTTTGAAACTTGCCAATTATAGTCTTATCCTGTTTTTCTTAATCCATTTCTGGATTTCATCGTAATCAGGAAAAGCTTTGTCCATTTTTTTGAATTCAGGCGGGTGAATACGGCGCCGGCCATTTAATGTTTTAGAAGGCATGGCAATATGTAACATTTCATGATACATCATGTATTCAACAACATTACCCGGCACCCGCGGAGAATCAAATATCCGGCTGATGACCAATAAGTTCTTATCTTCCGCATAAAAACCCAGACGGGTATAACTTTTATGCAGGCTCCAGCCGAGAAAAGGTTTTTTTAATTGGCTCTGAAAATAGAACTGGTTAATTACATCAAAAATATGATCCAGATTATAGTAATTGCCCTGCGCGCGATAATTTTTACTTGGTTTACGCGCCGGCGTTATATGATTAGGCAGAACGGTATCGTCAACATATTGTCTGTAAGTTCGCCTTGTTTGCGTATCTATTTTAAAACGAAAGAGTTTTGAATAGAGGATAAGCCCAAGGATTTTAATAATATGTTCCGGCGCTTCACGAAAGGAGTGGGCAATTTTTATCCGGATATGTTTGTGTTTAAGTTGAATTGTATGCCGGATACTTTTGGTTTGATAGAATACCGCTGTTACCTGGAATTTCTTTTTATGATCGATTGTATCTAATAAATCGGAAAATAATAATTGTAATGCACCATCTGTCATTATCGGTTCAAATATCTCCCCGGTTCCGTCAATCAATAGGAAACTGATCCGGTACAAATCCGGATCAGCGTGTTTACTTCATTTACAACTGGCAGGATTCTCCTATGCCAACTAATTTCACATTATAGCCTTTGGCATTAACTTTATTTTTAAAATCATTCGCATCCGCTTTGATGACGTCAAATGTATTATAATGCATCGGAATAGTCAATTTTGGTTTAACAAATTCCACTGCTTTAACTGCATCATCTACGCCCATCGTAAAATTATCGCCAATGCTTACGAGGAACACATCCACCGGATTCATTTCTCCAATCAGCTGCATATCCATAAACAAACCGGTGTCACCGGTATGGTAAATGGTTTTGCCTTCCAGCATTACGAGGCAGCCGGTCGGCATTCCGCCATAACTTCCATCAGGAAAAGATGATCCATGCCAGGCCGGTGTTAATTTTACTTTTCCAAATGGAAACTCTCTTGTACCGCCGATATGCATATTATGGGCTTTGGCGCCTTTAGCAATGCAATAATTAGCGATTTCGTTATTGGCAATAATCAGTGCATTAGAAGCCTTTGCCATGGGGATGGCATCACCGAGGTGATCGCCATGTGCGTGCGTAACAATAATAAAATCAGCCTTAATATCCGTTGGCTTAATTTTAGCCTGCGGATTACCTTCCAGAAACGGATCAATAAATATATTATATTGATTGGTCTCAATAAGCCAGGCAGAGTGGCTTAAAAAAGTTAATTTTGCCATGGTTTACTCCGATCAAATTATTTTGCCATTGCAATTACTTCTTCTTTGGTTTTTTGTACGGAGGTTATTGATTTTTTAAATCCTTCCTTTTCGGCATCAGTAAAATCAAGTTCAATAATTTTTTCAATACCATTTGCACCCAGAAGCGCAGGCACGCCAATAAACAATCCATCAACCCCATATTCACCCTGCAGCAGCGCGCTGACACACATTATTTTTTTCTTATCAAAAATTATCGCTTCGGCCATTTCCAGAGCGCTCCAGGCCGGAGAAACAAAAGCTGATCCAACACCGAGCAGTTTAACCACTTCACCGCCCGCTTTACGTGTACGTTCCTCGATGGCGTCAAGCTTATCGGCTGGCACAAATTTTTCAACCGGCATACCAGCAATCCGGCAGGCGGAACGAATCGGCAGCATATCATCACCGTGACCGCCCATAACTAAAGCCTGTACATTTTCCACGCTCACGCCGGCAGCTTCTGCCACAAAATAACTGTAACGATTTGAATCCAGCACTCCGGCCATACCCATCAATTTTTCCCGCGGCGGTTTCAAATTCATATACAACCGGTAAACGATAGCGTCCAATGGATTTGCGATAGATATAATAGTAGCCTTCGGACAAAATTTCTGAATCCCCGCGCTAACAGAATCAGTGATTTTTAAATTTGTAGCTAATAATTCTTCTCTTGTAGGTATCGTGCCATCCGGCCGGGTTGTTCTGGGTACACCCGCCGTATTGATAATCATATCCGCACTGGCAATCACATCGTATTCTTTTGAGCCTTCCACTTTGATATCAGCTGGAAGCACAGGTGATCCCTCTAAAATATCCAGCGCTTTACCTTTGGCCAGTTCCGGATCCTTAACATCCATTAGAGCAACGTTTCTTGCTAATTTTCTTCGTACAATTTCCTGGACAAGCACACCGCCGATATTTCCTCCGCCAATAACTGCAATTTTATTTAACATACCGGTTCTCCTTTAATTAAATGGCTGATATGAATATAAAAATATGTATAAACATTTTTTGAGACATTTCATTTGAGATTTTTTACCGGACAATTGAACACAGTTCACCTGGCAATTTACACAGGCGAAACAAGGAAATCAACTTGTGAAATAATTAGTTACAGAAATACTTTTTGTACGGAATATTATTGAGCATTATTCATGACATACTCATGAATGGATTTTGCCGCCACCCGACCCGCGCCCATGGCAAGAATCACTGTGGCGCCACCGGTTACGATATCGCCCCCGGCGAAAACACCTTTTTTGGATGTCGCCATCGTTTCATTATCGGCAATGATATTACCCCATTTATTTACTTCAATCTCCGGTGTGGTTTGATTGATAAGCGGATTGGATCCGTTACCAATAGCCACTACGGCAATATCCAGATCAACTTTGAAGTCCGATCCCTCAACAGGCACGGGCCGCCTTCTGCCGGAGTCATCCGGGGCGCCTAATTCCATTTTCAAACAGGTCATCGATTGTAACCAGCCATTCTCATCACCTTCAAATTTAACAGGATTGGTCAGCATCATAAACTGAACGCCTTCTTCCCTGGCATGTTTAACTTCTTCCACCCGGGCCGGCATTTCTTTATCCGACCGGCGATAGACAATATAGGCATTTTTTGCTCCAAGACGTAAAGCGGTTCGCACAGAATCCATAGCGGTATTGCCGCCGCCGAATACAGCTACATTTTTACCTTTACAATCCAGAATGGGTGAATCATAATCAGGAAAATTGTATGCTTTCATTAAATTAACGCGGGTTAAAAATTCATTAGCGGAATATACGCCAATCAGATTTTCACCAGGAATATTTAAGAACCAGGGCAAGCCGGCGCCAACCCCGATAAAGACGGCATTAAAACCTTCTTCATTAAGTAATTCGTCTACCGTAATCGTCCGGCCCACGACAGCATCTGTTTTAAAAACCACGCCCATCTTTTTAAGACCGTCTATTTCCTGCTTAACAATAGTTTTGGGCAAACGGAATTCCGGAATGCCATAAATTAATACACCGCCGAGTTCATGCAAAGCTTCAAACACAGTTACCTGATGGCCAAGCTGAATTAAATCTTTTGCGCAGCTCAAACCTGCCGGCCCGCTTCCAACAACCGCGATCTTTTTTCCGGTTGAAGCTGCCACTTGCGGTAATTCAACTTTGCCTGTCTCACGCTCATAATCCGCGACAAAGCGCTCCAAATTACCTATGGCCACCGGATCATTTTTTTTGCCGACTACGCAGGCCGCTTCGCACTGTTCTTCCTGCGGACACACTCTTCCGCAAATAGCCGGTAAAGCATTATCCTGTTTGATTGTTTTAACGGCGCCGAGAAAATCACCTTCCGCCACCTGGGTAATAAATCCTTTGATATCTATGTTTACGGGACATCCCTGGATGCATGTTGGCTTGGGACATTGAATGCAGCGCAAAGCTTCCTGTTTGGCCATTTCTGCCGTATAGCCAAGGTTTACCTCGGTAAAATTTTTATTGCGAACATCCGGATCCTGTTCAATCATATGATGCCGTTGTATCTGCATCCTCTCTTTTGCAGTGAGCTTAGGTTTGGCATTCTCTGTCATTATTTATCACCTTCTATATCAATTAGGGTAATTCGTTTGCTTTTTTTAATAAATTGCATTCATGTTCATACCGCTGTAGTGAATTTTGCTCATGCCTGCTGTACATTTTATTCCGGTCGGAAAGATTTTTAAAGTCAACTAAATGAGCGTCAAATTCCGGCCCATCCACACAGGCAAACTGAGATTTCCCATCCACGATAACACGGCATCCGCCGCACATGCCCGTGCCATCCACCATAATCGGATTTAAGCTGACAACCGTTTTGATACTATACGGACGCGTAACCTCGGCCACAGCTTTCATCATCGGTATTGGACCAATCGCTAATACAAAATCAATCTTCTTGCCAGAATCAATCAGTTCCTGAAGTTTTTGTGTAACAAACCCATGAAAGCCATAAGAACCATCATCTGTGGTTACATAGGCTTCATCGCTCACGGATTTCATTTCTTCTTCCAAAATCACCAGATCTTTGGATCGGGCGCCATTTATTGTGATTACATAATTACCGGTTTTTTTCAGTGCTACCGCCGTAGGATAGGCAATAGCTGTCCCAACGCCGCCGCCAATACTGACCACAGTGCCAAATTTTTCGATATGTGAGGGCGTACCCAGCGGCCCGACCACATCCAGAATGGTATCGTCTTTTTCTTTATTATTTAATGCGCGGGTTGTTTTGCCTATTCCCTGCACAATAATAGTAATCGTACCTTTCTGCCAATCCGAATCAGCAATAGTTAAAGGGATACGTTCGCCATGTTCATCCAGACGAATAATTACGAACTGTCCCGCCTGCCTTTTTTTCGCTATTTGCGGGGCTTCTATTTCAAACAGTTTGATGTTTACGGCCAGAAATCTTGCTTCAACAATTTTATACATAATTTCCTCAATTTGTCTGAGATTAGCACTGAATTGATTATCAATGATAAATAATCACTCCATTAAATTTAACATTTCCATAAGATCAAAACAACACTTAATGGCATGTTTTGACAGCGCGTTTTAGGGATTATCGGCGCTATCCTTAGTGATATTAATAATGCAGAAGAACTCTTTTTTTTAAGAATAAAAAATATGTATAGTTAAAATATGATTTGAAATTAATAAAAAAATAAATACAGTAACTAAAAATCGGGGCTGCGTATCACTGAACTTGGTTCAGGTTGACGTTTATATGCTAATTGTAATTAAATCCTGTTATTATTTTTCGGATTTAAATTTCCTATAACGGATACTATTTAGAATTAGAATTATAATTTAATAAACATCTTGCCTGCCATTTGACGAATTACACCCATCAATTCCAGCGTTAGCAGGGCGCTTAGCGTTTCCGCAGGCGATAAATTGGCTTTAAAGGCGAGCTGATCTACATGGATTGGCTCATGATTTAATATTTCATAAATCAATTTGTAATTACCGCTGAGATTCAGTTCTTTTACATCCTGTGCTTTTTTTTCAAAATTCAAATTGAGCTGCTGATTGAGTTCGCTTAAAATATCATCGATGCCCAAAACAAGTTTAGCCCCGTCTTTAATCAATTTATTTACGCCGGCGCTTTTACCTGATGTAATCGGTCCCGGCACGCAAAACACTTCCCGATTCTGATCCACAGCATATAAGGCAGTGATCAGAGCACCGCTGCGGGCGCCCGCTTCGGGGATCAAAACGCCTACGCTGATTCCGCTGATAATGCGGTTACGCTTGGGGAAATTACCGCTGTCCGGATTGGTGCCCATCGGGTACTCTGTAATAATTAATCCATGTTCAACCATCTCATTGAACAATTTTTTATTTTCAGCCGGATAGACCAGATCAATCCCATTTCCAAGAACGGCCAGGGTCGTGCCATTATTTTTAAGCGCTGTCGTATGAGCGATTGTATCAATGCCGCGGGCAAAACCGCTTATAATGGCAAAGTTATTTTCTACCAGCTCCGCCGTAAGTCGTTCTGTAACCAATTTACCATAACTGGAGGGAACCCGCGTACCAACAATACCAATCGCCGGATCCGTAAGAAATTTTGTATTGCCTTTATAAAATAAAAACGCGGGAGGATCGTAAATTTTTTTTAGCCGCGTCGGATAGTTTTTATCCCAATAGGTTAAAATTTGGACCTGATGTTCTTCCATCGTACTCAATTGGGTTTGAACAAAATCCTCATTAGGTCCGGCTTTAATGCGAGAGATTGTTTTCTGATCAATCCCTTCAATTTCCTTCAGCTGCCGTGCGCTCGCATCCAGTACAGCTTCCGGCGAATTAAAAATGGAAATCAGCTTCCGCATGCGCGAAGGCCCGATTGTGGGAATAGAATATAATCCCAGCAGAGCTTCCAACGAAAACTTTTTATTCATTTATGCTTCAACTTCTTTCAGAAGGTCGGCTTTATTTATTAATTTGCCAAATTCGTCTATAAGTAAACTAATATTATCACCATTGACAGAAGAAATATTCAATACCGGTAATTTTGTTTTCAGTTTCATTTTTTTTATAGGTTTGCTCAAAATATCCGTTTTAGTCATGACAATAATTGCCGGTTTTTGCACAAGCAATTTACTATAACTTTTTAATTCGTTGTATAAAATGTCAAAGGTTGATTGCGGATCATCATCTGATACATCAATCAGGTATGCAACAGCGCGGGTGCGTTCAATATGGCGTAGAAACTGATGCCCCAACCCTTTGCCTTCATGAGCGCCTTCAATTAAGCCGGGTATATCAGCCACTACAAAACTACTCAAATCGCGCCAGCGAACAATTCCAAGATTAGGCTGCAATGTGGTAAACGGATACCCGGCAATTTTAGGTTTCGCTGAAGAAATGACCGAAAGCAAAGTTGATTTGCCGGCATTGGGTAGTCCTACCAATCCAATATCGGCAATCAGCTTCAGTTCCAGCTCAATAAGCCGGTCCTGCCCCGGATCGCCGACTTCCCATTCACGGGGACTACGGTGTGTGGCCGTGGCAAATCGGGCATTTCCTCGTCCGCCTTTACCGCCTTTAGCAACAATAAATTTCTGCCTGTCAGTAATAATATCCACTAAAATATCGCCTGTTTCGGCCTCTTTCACCACAGTGCCAACCGGGACTTCCAATGTAATATCTGCACCGGATTTGCCATGCTTATTCGATCCCATACCATGCTGCCCGCGTTTAGCTGCATATTCTTTTTTATAAGTAAAATCCTGAAGCGTCCGGAGCTGACGATTTGCCCTAAGTATCACGCTGCCGCCGCGGCCGCCGTCTCCACCATCGGGTCCGCCTTTATCAATAAACTTCTCGCGGTGAAAACTCATACAACCACTTCCACCCTGCCCTGATTTTACACGGATTTTGACATAGTCTATAAACATAACATTATAAGCTTATTTAACTATTTTTAGATAGTTGTGAAGATTAATAGAGTAAATCAGATCATCTAATCCAGGACGCCAAATAATCCAAACCGACTGATTCCTCCCAGGGCGCCGTAGTTAGAATAGGCATAATCAATTCTAAATTTCTTAAAATAAAAACCAAATCCTGCCGATATACCGCCGAAACGATAATCATCCGTAGATTCCACATCGCTATGTAAATCGTTATCATAACCCAAACGTACACGTAATTTTTCGCTCAGCGTAAACTCCCCGCCGATAGAAAACCGTTTGATTATATCCACAGCGTCATTGGCATCTATGTTCATATCATTTAAACTCACGGCGATTTCCAGCGGCAGGTGAGCCAGTTTTTTTGAAACACCCATTCTAAGATTAACCGGCAGTGTCTCTTTTCTATCATTGTAATAATCAAATTGACGACCGATATTCATCAGCGTGACAGAAGCGGAAAGATCATCCGCATAAGGCACCGCCCAGTGTAAACCAAAATCAAAGGCAATAGCTGAAGCATTATAACTTTCCAGCTTAGAAAAGGCATATTTCATATTTACACCATAAGAAAAATACTCATCCAGATGGTTGGCAATACCAAAACCCAGGGCAAAATCATTGGCGCCAAATTGGCGCCCCAGCGTTTGGGCATGATCATCGGTTTCTTCAAATTCACCATAATCCATATATAAAATACCAACGCTTAACACACCATATTTGGGAAAATTTCGCGCAAAAGCAGCCATACCGCCATTAATATCCAGAATGTGATTCGTGTAATTTATAGCAAACTGATCCTGATTGATAAACGACATTCCTGCAGGATTAACATACATAGCGCTGACGTCATTTGTGAGGGACATAAAAGCATTGGATGTAGCTGATGTGCGGGGATTAAAATCGATTCGTAAAAATTCAAAGGCGCTGGTCATGTCATGTTGAGCCACAGATATTGATATTAACAGAAATATAATACATAAATAATGAATAAATCTCATCTTACACCTCAATGTTACTTCTCAAATTGTTCATTCTGCCGGGCTCCAGTTTAACAAGAAAGCGTTCAAAATCAACGCGTTCTACATTATCCAGTGTCTTACCTAAGAAACGCGATCCTATTTCTTCAAATTTCATCGGAATGTCGCTCACAAAAAATTTATCCGGTCCCGGTTTATCAGACCGGTTTATTAAATTGTTTTCTATCAAGACCTGTTTTACCGCTTTTGCCGTTTCTTTACCGGAATCGATTAACCTGACATGATCACCCATAATTTTTTGAATTGTTTTTTCCAAAAGAGGATAGTGCGTACAACCTAAAATCAGCGTATCAACCTGTTCTTTGATCATTTCCGGTAAATATTTCTTTAGTGTCAAAATCGTCACTTCATCATCCAGCCAGCCTTCTTCAACCAATGGCACTAACAGCGGACAGGCCTGACCAAATACTTGCGCTTCACTGAGCCGTTTTTGAATCTGCAGCGTATAGGATTTACTGTTAATGGTTGCGATTGTACCAATCACTCCTATTTTATTATTGCAGGTTAACTTAACTGCTGCTTCAGCGCCGGGTATAACTACACCAATTACCGGAACATCAAGAGAATTCAGAAGAACATCCATGGCCAGGGATGATGCCGTATTACAGGCAACCACCAGCGCTTTAATATCGTACTGGAGTAAAAATTTTGCATCTTCGACAGCATACCGCTCAATGAGCCTTTTTGATTTTGTACCATAAGGAATACGCGCCGTATCACCAAAATAAATTAGTTGTTCGTTGGGCAATAAATGCATCAACTGTTTGACGACGGTAAGCCCGCCAATACCAGAATCAAATATACCAATAGGTTTTTTCATTTTTATAGAGCGTTCTCAAAGTCATTTTTATATTTTACAATACCGGTACAAATAGCATCCGCAATTTTATTTTGTGTAGCTTTTTGCTTTAACAATTTAGCTTCATATTTATTGGATATAAATCCCATTTCAATCAATATATTCGGCATGGTGGCGCCAACCATAACCCAAAACGGACCCTGACTTACGCCACGATCTTTCATACCCAACGGTCCAAGTTTGGACTTAAGTGATTTTTGCACAAGCGACGCAAAATATTGACTGTACTTAAGAAACGCATTTTGAGCCAGAGTAGCAAGGACAAAATTAATCCCTTCGTATCGTTTCTGGTCATCCGCACTTTCAAACCGGATAGATTCGTTTTCCATAAGCACAACATCTCTCGCTTTATCATCTTTTTCAGAACTTAAGAAAAATGTTTCAAATCCTGCAGCGCGGCTGGAGTTATTAGAATTACAATGCAGGCTGACAAATAATTTGCCGTTATTTTCATTAGCAATTTTAGTGCGTTTCCACAAAGGTGGAAAAACATCCCTATCCCGGGTATATATAACTTTAACATCAGGCAGGCGCTTTTGTATAATTTCACCAAGTTTTAAAGCTACTGCCAGCACAATATCTTTCTCTTTAACATTTCCATAACCAATCGCTCCCGGATCTTTACCTCCATGCCCCGGATCGATAACGATTGTATCAACCATCCAGGCTTCTTTTTGTTTTTCCAGATCATCTTTGGATTTATCTTCTCTGGCCTGCCTGCCGGATGTACGTAAATTTACATAAAAGTCATTGGAGTCATCCGAGAAAATGAGTTCTTTGGATTCAACCGACCGGCTCAGCTTAAATGCAAATGATACGGATTGTTCAAAAGGTATTACCTGTATTTCGGAAATAATACCGGCAGTTTCCCGGGAAGCCAGCGCATCACTATCCACTTTAGCGCCATAGATATCTATGTAAAACCAATCATTGGTAATTTTAAGGCTGATGTCTTTGTCCGTGAATTGCTTGTCCGAATAGATATGAATAAGGGTGCCGTTATCTTTACTGGTAATGTTGATGTTTGAAATGTTGACTTCTTTTTTTCCGATAATAAATTCACGATTGGCTTTATCAAAGCTCATTTTATGTGACGTATTATCGTTAAACAGTTCAGCAAGAATGCGCGCACATACCCAGATTTCACCTTCAACCCAAACGGGCTCATAAGGATAATTGTAAAGCTGATCATTTAATAAGACGAATCCATTTTCCGCAGTAAATTTTATTTTATCACGATCCAGATATAATACTGTTTTTCGTTTGGATGAATTAGTATAGGTTCTGTAATTAGTCGCAGTTGAAAATTCAATAAGAGAAATATATATTTCATTATAAAAATTTTTATATCGAATCTTTTTAGGCTCAGATCCCGTAATCAAGTTTTTAATGAGTATAGTGGATCCGGCATTCTGAATATTCAGAAATTTTGCGAACACTGTTATTGGAAAACTCAATAATCCGGCAAAAAGTGAAGAAAATGATTCAATAAATTCTCTGCGAATCATGTATTAGTAATCTTAATTTATAAGAAATTATATATTAATAATGGTTTAACTTACTTAAAATTCAAGGATATTTCAATATTGTACTCAATATGTTTAAAAGGTTCCATTGTAAGATTTTTAGCGTTTAATTGTCTTACATATAAAAATATAATTTTAGAATTTTAATGGATTGCAATTATCTAAATTTTTTAAATTTGGCAGTATCTAAAAACTACCAAAGCAGAGGGAGAATCAATGTCTATTTTAGAGGTAAAGGGTATAAGCAAATCATTTAATGGATTTATGGCCGTGAAAGATATCAGTTTTAAAATTAATCCCGGCAGGATACACGGCATTCTGGGACCGAATGGGGCAGGCAAAACGACAACCATCCGTATGATTATGAATATAATAGTACCTGATTCCGGAACTATAAGTTTATTCGATCAATCCATGAATGATCAGCTTAAATGTAAAATCGGATATCTTCCGGAGGAACGCGGGCTGTATCAAAAAATGAAAGTAAAAGAGCTCATCTATTTTCTGGCCGAATTACACCGGATGGATTTATCTTATGCCAAGGATAAATGCGCGTACTGGCTGAATAAAATGCAGCTTTCTGATAAAGCTGAGGCCAAAGTAGAGGAACTTTCGAAGGGTATGCAGCAAAAAATTCAGATCATTTCCACGATTATTCACGAACCTGATTTAATAATTCTTGATGAACCATTCTCCGGTCTTGATCCGGTCAATGTCAATTTGATTAAGAATGTTATGATTGAGTTAAAAGAGCAGAATAAGGCCATCATGTTTTCTACGCACATGATGGAGGCAGCTGAAAAATTATGCGATGAAGTTATTATGATTAATCGCGGTGAGAAAATTCTTGACGGAAACCTGGAAACAATCCGAAATGAATATGGAAAAAATTCGATACAGGTGGAATTTGAGGGGGATGGAAAATTTATTAAATCGCTGCCCATGATAAATAAATGTGATTATTACAGTAATTATGTGGAACTGGAACTCGCAGAATCATATACCATTAATGATTTATTGCAGGCGCTTTTGGATAAAATCAAAATATCGCAAGTTAAATCGCAATCATCCAGTTTAAATGAAATTTTTATCGCGCTTGCCGAAGGAGGAATCAGACCATGAAAGAAATTTGGACTATAATCAAACGCGAATATCGGGAGTCTGTTTATAAAAAGAGCTTCCTAATACTTACTTTAATTACGCCTGTATTAATGATTGCTTTGGGTGTTTTGCCTACCTTGTTCTTTGGATTTGAAGAAGAAAAACCGGTGCATTTTAATGTTATTGATGAAAGCAATGTCGTTTATGATAAATTATCTGATGGGCTTAGCGATACATTGAAAGATGGTTCAGCTAAGTTCTTTATTAAACCAGTTGCCGTATCTTCTCAAATGGATAGCGTTATTCGGGATCAGAGAGTATTAATAGATGAAGAAAAAACCGATGGATTATTGTATATCCCCGCCAGCATTCTGGATAGCAATCAGGTAATCTATTATACAAAAAATGTGGCCAATTTTGATGTTAATTATCGCATAAAAGACGCCGTGGAAAAAATTGTGCGCGACCACCGCATCGAAAAATCCGGTTTGAATCTTGATTACATTACAAAGCTTACCCAATCTGTGGATCTAAAAACATATAAAGTGGTAAAAGGCGGTGAACAACAGGAACGTGGATTTGGTGAAGAATATTTTGGTACCTTTGTTTTTGTATTGATTCTATACATGACCTTAATCTTTAACGGCACATCCATCATGCGCAGTATTATTCTTGAAAAATCAACCAGAGTGATTGAAGTATTATTATCCACTACCAGCGCGTTTAAAATGATGGCAGGGAAGATTGTGGGTCAGGGATTTGTTGGCATTACGCAATATATTATTTGGGCAATTTTTGGAATATTACTCGTTCTGTATGGGAACAGAGTTCTTCCTGTTTCAAGTGAGTATCTTAATTTTTCACCGGAAATATTTATCTATTTCGTCCTTTTTTATATATTGGGCTATTTTGTATATGCCATTCTCTTTGCGGCGATTGGGGCTATGGTTAACACAGATCAGGAAGGCCAGCAGATATCCTTTCCGGTTATCATGCTGCTGGTGGTACCCATTATGATACTTGGTCTCGTTGTAAAGAATCCCGACAGCACGATGGTTACGACTATTTCATTAATTCCATTTTTCTCGCCTATTATTATGTTTGCCCGAATCAATCTTACATCTCCGGGTTTTATGGAAATTGGCGGATCAATTATCTTGTTAATCTTAACGATTATATTTTTAATCTGGCTGGCAGCAAAAATATATCGCGTGGGAATTTTAATGTACGGCAAACGCCCCAACCTGCCGGAGATTATAAAATGGATGCGGATAAAATAATGGTAATAAAACAAGTACTTTAGTCGGGCTATAGTCC
>JAFGKZ010000059.1 GCA_016928315.1 Calditrichaceae bacterium | reverse complement strand
TTTACCCATCTAATGAATTATTAGAGTCGATGACCAGACCGAATAATCATGTTCCTTCGAATGATACCGGGAACTTTGGTCATTTAATCTGGTTTAGTGAAGCGTTAAATTAAATGGATTAAGAAATAATGGGAACTGCAGTATCTCTGATTAAAAGAAATAATTTTGATAAATTTTCGTTTTGAAGTTAATATCAGTTCTCAAAATCTAAGGTAACATACTACTAATAACGAAAAAAGATAAATGGTAGTAAAAACGAGTTTAAAAATTCTGCTAAGTTTGTCCCTTCTGCTACAGACCATGGTATTTCAGGTATCATTGCCAAATCTGGTGCTGTGTTTCGGCGAGGATGGACATATTGCGTTTGAATGGCAGGATAATACAAACCACTGTGCCCACAATAGTTCATTCAGTTACAATTTTTTATTTGAAACCAAATCAGAAATAACCGCTAAGGTTGGCGCCGGTTGCACCGATATCAATCTGCATTTTCTTCCATCTTATGCAGATAGTATAAAAAAGCAGAATCAGACGCTGACATCTGCAGCTTTTATGGCATTGGGCGATATTAATTATCTCAAGGATGCAATGCCGTTCAATTCCAATCAATATAGAAAAAATCCTCAATTTAATCCTATACTGGATGCAGTTAAAAATACTATCCTGATTATTTGATTCCTTCTGTTTTATTAATCTTTGTTGTTATCATGGTTACATAGATGAATGAAGTGTAACCGGGTTTTCATTTTTATTTTATTATTTTAGAAATTGGAGAAATAAAGAATGATGAAGCAAATTGCATTTGTTTCAGCCGGACTCATTATTTTTATGCTGTCCACATGCAGCAGCGCGCGGAAAGCGTCGTTGACCGGTTCGACTATTCCAATGGTCCGGGATAACATTGCCAATGCAGAAACAATAAATCTTATAAAAATATTTAGAACAGACACCTTATCTCTGAAACAAGCCATTACGCTTGCCCTGGTGTATAATCAGGATATTCAAATATACAAGTCAGAAATTGCAGCCCGGCAGGCAGGAATACTTCAGAACAGCCTGTTGCCCAATCCGGAGCTGGCTATTGAACTGGAAAATTTTGCCGGCAGCGGTCTCTTAAGTTCATTCAAAAATTCAGAAACGACTATCGGTATCGGACAATTGATTGAACTGGGCGGAAAACGCGGCAAACGGATGGAAATTGCAGGGCAGAAAAGCGATCTGGCTTTGCGGCGTTACGAAATGAAACGGCTGGAAATTATTACCCGGGTTCGAAAAAAATATCTTCAGTTGCTGGCTGCTCAGAAGAAAACCGAACTTGACGCTAAAATTCTGGAAATTGAACGCCAGTTTAAGTTGAATATAGATAAACGCGTTGAAGCAGGCCGCATATCCGCTGCGGAATCGGCCCGTGCCCGGGTGGAACTTTCCATCGCCGAACTCGCATTGAACCGAAACAGCCGTGAGCTGTCCAATTTAAAACGGCAGATTTCTGCCCTCTGGGCGCCGCAATCGGTCGATTTTAAAGCTGTTTCCGGTAATTTAAACTTCACTGCGTCCATCCCTGAAATTGATAATTTACTTATGGTCATCGATAGCATCCCATTGATCATCGAACAAAATACGATTATAAAAAGGCAGCGGGCCGAATCACAGCTGGCAGAGGCAATGGCAATACCGGATCCTCATATCAGCGTTGGCTATCGGTATTTTAATGAATCGGATGATCGGGCATTCGTCACGGGTATAAGTGTTCCGCTGCCGGTTTTTGACCGGAATCAGGGCGGTCGTGAAGAAGCTAAACTGCTTGAGAAACAAAGTGAACAACAATTACAGAGCCTTAAAATAAATCTGAATATCGAATTGAGCAATCGATTAGCAATCATTAAAAATATTAACTCTGAAATTATCATGATGGAAAATATAATCATACCGGAAGCGCAAAAAGCCTATGATATCATTTATCAGAATTACCTGAGCGGTAAATTTGCTATGATTGATGTCCTGGATGCCCAGCGCCGGTTATTCGATACCAGACGGCGACATCTGGATGCCCTCGCGGAAATCAATCTACAGGTTGTCGAGCTGGAAGGTCTTATCGGACGCTCACTTGAAACATTATAATAAAGGAATACAAAGATGAAACACAGGCATTTCTTATTAATTATACAATCCGGTGTGTTAATTTTACTATTAAGTCTTGCTGGCTGCGGCAAAGAAACAGATCCTTCCGGATATGATGAGCATGATGAAGAAAGCGATAGCCATAGCGAGGTTGTCCGGCTCAGCCAGGAAGAACTGGATGAATTTGGCATTGAGCTGGCTAAAGCCGGCCCTGGTAAACTGAATATCCATGTTTTTCTTCCGGGCGAGATTATCATCCCGCCGGATAATCTGGCTCATATACATCCGAGATTTCCGGGTATGGTAAAACAGGTATTTAAACATATTGGCGATCCTGTAAAAAAAGGTCAGACATTGGCCATTATTGAAGGGAATGAATCGTTAACCGAGTACGAGATCAAATCTCTTATTGACGGCACCCTGGTGGAAAAGCATCTTTCTCTGGGTGAAGTAATCACAGATAGCGATCATGGTTTTGTAATTGCAAATCTGAGCCAGGTTTGGGCAATGCTTAAACTGTATCAGAAGGATATCCCTTTTGTAAAAGTCGGTCAAAAGGTGGTAATCTCTTCCGGCGCGGGCTTGCCGGAATCAACCGGAAAAATTGCCTACATATCTCCAATAATTGATAAAGTCACACGTACGGCAGAGGCGCGGATTATTTTGGATAATGCCGGCGGACGATGGAAACCGGGGCTTTTTATTACCGGGCAAATATCAGTAACGGATGTGGATGCGCATGTCCTGATTCCTAAAAGCGCACTGCAATATTACGAAAATCAACAGGTCGTATTCGTACGGAGTAAAGATGGATTTATTCCACGGGAGGTACGGATAGGCCTTACCAATGAAACAATGGCGGAAATTATCGCTGGTCTCCCGGTTGGGGAAACATACGCCTGCAAAGGCGGATTTACGATTAAATCCGAATTACAGAAAAGTGAATTCGGTGGCGGGCACAGTCATTAAAATGGATGTATTTATGCTGAATATTCAGAAAAATTTTACAAAGGTCTAATCATGAAAAGATTGATAGATTTTACGCTTGAAAATCGCCTACTGCTTATCGTTCTGGGCATTCTTGTTCTGGCCGTTGGTTTTTACAATTACCGGCAACTGCCCATCGACGCTTTTCCGGATGTTTCGCCATCGCTGGTACAGGTATTTACCGTAACCGAGGGACTGGCCCCGGAAGAAATTGAAAAATATGTTACCTTTCCTGTGGAGACCGCCATGAACGGTTTGCCAAATCTTGATCATATCCGTTCGGTTTCCAACTTTGGACTGTCCGTAGTCAATATCTATTTTGAAGATGGTACGGATATTTATTTTTCACGCCAGTTGGTGAATGAACGTCTGCAGGAAGCGCGTGAACATATCCCGGAAGGATTCGGCAATCCGCAGATGGGGCCGATTTCCACAGGCATGGGGCTGATTTTATTTTATTATCTCGAAGATACCACCGGACAATACTCACTGACCGAATTGCGCACCATTCAGGACTGGCTCATCAAATATCAATTACAAACCGTGCCCGGCGTTACCGAAGTACTGGGTATCGGCGGCTGGGAAAAGCAGTTTCATGTTATTGTTGATCCTGATGCTCTTCTGCGCTACGATGTCACAATCAACCAACTGATTGAGATAATCAAAGCCAATAATTTGAATGTCGGCGCCCAATTCATTGAAAAAAATGCCGAGGAATTTATTGTTCGTTCGGTTGGACTGACCCAATCCATTCATGATCTGGAAAATATCGTAGTCAAATCGGTTAACGGAACCCCGGTTTTTCTGAGCCAATTCGCAAAAATTGAAGTTGGCGGCGCAATCCGCCGCGGCCTTCAGACCATGAATGGCATTAAAGAAGTAGTATCCGGTCAGGTAGTTAAATTATACGGCAGCAATTCCTCAACCGTTATAAGACTAGTAGAACAAAAATTAGCTGAAATTAATAAATCACTGCCCGAGGGCATAAAAATTGTCCCCTACTATCAGCAGAAATCACTGGTTGAAGCCGCTGTTAGTACTGTGACCAATGCGCTTCTGCAGGGTATTGTGCTGGTTGCGCTTATTTTACTTCTTTTCATGGGATCAATCCGCCCCAGCCTGGTTGTAGCCCTGTCGATTCCTTTCTCGATCCTGTTTGCAATGATCGGCATGCGTTATTTTAATATTTCAGTAAACCTGATGTCATTTGGCGGTCTGGCCATCGCCATCGGGATGATGGTAGACGGAACGATTGTCATGGTTGAGAATATCGACAGGCTGCTAAAAAATTCAAATAGAGATGAATCCCGTATGCAAATCGTTTCCCGGGCTGCCAGGGAAGTGGCCAAACCAATATTATTTGCCATTGCCATTATCGTTGTGGTTTTTTTCCCGTTGTTTACATTGCATGGCGTTGAAGGTAAAATGTTTAAACCACTGGCCTATACGGTTTCCCTGGCAATGTTCGGCTCACTTATCTTTGCGCTGTTTTTTGCCCCGGTTATATCGTATTTGCTCATGCGCCGTCCGGTTAAAAATGGAAAGAATAAGAAAGTAATGAACGATTTATTTATCCGCTCCATACAGACAGTTTATAGACCGCTTATTTCATTCTTTGTGAAGAAACGAATTTTGGCACTGGCGCTGGCCGTTATTTTGATTATCTCAGGTTTGGTAGTCTATCCGCAGTTGGGTTCGGAATTTACGCCGCAGCTGCAGGAAGGTACTATTTTGTTACGATTGACCATGGCGCCGTCCATTTCCCTGGAAGAGAGCAAACGCATCACACAAATTGTTGAACGCCGCATCATTAAAGTGCCGGAAGTGGACAAGGTGATTACCCGTATTGGCCGGGGCGAAATCGGCGCGCATACCGATCCGATAAATAACGCTGAGTTAACCATTGTACTAAAAGAAAAAACCGATTGGGCGCTCTCACAATCACAGAGTGAAGTAGAAGTCTCTATTCGTGAAGCCGTTGGAAGGCTGCCGGGAATTTTAACTAATTTTCAGCAGCCCATTCAAATGACGGTTGATGAACTTCTTGAAGGCGTGAAGGCGGAGCTGGCCATCAAATTATTTGGAGATAACCTGGATGTACTTAGAAAAAAGGCTGATCAGATTGCTAATGTTATACGGAAAATTCCAGGAGCGGCGGATGTTCAGCCGGATCAGATCAGCGGGACGCCTCAGTTACTGATAAAAGTTAACAGGCAGGCTATTGCCCGCTATGGCATCAATGTGGAAGATGTGCAGAAAACATTACGGGCCGCGGTTGGAGGAGAAACGGCCGGTCAGTTGTTTGAAGATGTGCGCCGGTTTGATATCCTGGTGCGCTTCGATGAAGATTATCGCCGTACACCGGAAGCTATCAGCCGAATACTGATTAAAGCGCCGGGCGGGGCAAATGTGCCTCTGAGTCAGCTAACCAACATTGAAGAAATTATTGGCCCCCGCCAGATTACCAGGGAAAATAGTCAGCGTTTTGTCAGTATCCAATGTAATGTGGTGGGTAGAGACATGGCGTCCTTTGTTGAAGATGGTATGGCTGCCATCGATTCGAAAATTGAATTACCTGCCGGATATTATGTGTCCTGGGGCGGACAATTCCGTTTGCAGCAGGAAGCCAACAAACGATTAGCTGTTGTTGTACCGATTGCATTGTTAATTATATTCTTATTGCTATATACCAGTTTTAATTCCATGAAAAACACCTTTCTTATACTGCTTAATATTCCACTGGCGCTGGTGGGCGGCGTGGTGGCCTTATGGATCACCGGCCAAAATCTTTCTGTGCCGTCATCGATCGGCTTTATAGCTTTGTTTGGAATCGTCCTGGAAAACGGCATGGTGTTGGTAACCTATTTAAATCAATTAAGGCGCGAAGGTATCTCAGTGGATGAAGCATCAGTTCTCGGCGCCACGCTGCGGCTGCGCCCGGTGCTCATGACCGCCATAACCACAGCGCTTGGTCTTATTCCGTTGCTGCTGGCAACCGGCGTCGGCAGCGAAGTGCAGCGGCCCCTGGCTACGGTTGTGGTTGGCGGATTGTTCACCTCAACCATACTTACATTACTGGTTATACCGGCTATCTATAAATGGTTTGCAGATTCAAAAAATAACTAAAGCAAATATCTTTAAACCGGCGGATATAGTTGGAATGTGCCGGTTATTAATCAATCAAGAATTCCATTTTTTTTGCTAAAGTTTTTTCATTTACCAAGAAGATATTTCTCAGCCGTTTCCAAATCCCGGCAGAGTTTAATGGGCATACCGGCATTGATTAATACCGTTTCGATAAAATCATGCGAGTGGTCTTCCGGATTTATTAATGAGGCTACTTTTGAGCGGGGATTAACGCCGGGTATGCTTTGTATATCGGTATAGGCAAATTCATAATTGCCGAGTACGGAATCCACATTTTTAGCTTTGGTCACATCAACGAGATAATTATCAACCTTTTTTTTGTGGCCAAAAGCGTGGGCTTCAAGGATATATTTCAACATATCCTTGCCGGTGAAATCACCTTCGATGACTAGAATAACATATTCCTTTTTCTCAGATAGTTTAATGCTGTATCCCATGACTAAACTCCTGGCATTCGCATAAAACAATTACGTAAACAATTGATATCACATTTCTGATAAACTTGATGTTGTTGGCGCTGGTATCGTGTGGATAATATAAACACTGACCTAAAAAAATTCAAATAGATATGATAAAGAAGATAAAATACAGAGCAGCATTTTATGGGATAGGATCGTAAATCATACGGAAATAGTACGCGGGTTAAATAAAAAAGGCTGCCTTCAAATTGGAAGACAGCCTGAATGATTTATTTATCGGCGGGTAAATCAATCCCGTACTTATCGCTGATATCCAGCGGCGGCATGGGGCCATTCAGCGGATTGGCGTCTTTTACATACCAATCGTACCAGTCAAGTATCCGTAAAATTACGTCCAGACGACCGGTCTGATTGCGGTTGCCATGTCCCTCGCCCGGGTATTGAACCAGTCGCACAGCGGGATGATGGTTCATCTTCATCCGCCGGTATAATTCGATGCTCTGGGACGGGTGAACCCGCGTGTCATTGGCGCCGCCGTAAATAAGTGTGGCTGTTTTGCTTTGATGGGCATAATAAATAGGGCTGCGTTTTAAGGATTGATCCCACATTTCTTCCAGTGGTTTACCGGAATGAACCAATAATTCCTCGTATGGTATATCGGTTGTTCCGCGTTTGCTGATTAAATCACTGATGCCGACAAACATGCATACGGCTTTTACATATTCTGTATAGTAAGTTGCAAACCAGGCAGAAGCGAATCCGCCATAGGAACCGCCGCCCAATCCAATACGGTCTTTATCAGCCAAACCGATATCGATTAAATGTTTAATGCCGTCGCGAATATCATCGAATTCAACACCGGCAGCATCACCATATCCGGCCAGGGCAAAATCAAGGCCATAACCGGTACTGGCCCGGTAGTTGGGATAAAAAACGGCATAACCTTTTCCGGCCAAAACCTGTCCCGGCGTGGAATACCCGGATACCCAGCCGTTGGAATAATGAGATTCCGGTCCACCGTGCACCAATACAATCGTGGGATAGACCACATCTTTTTTATAACCAACCGGGTATATTAAGATGCCTTCGACTTCCTGCCCATCATCAGCTTTGTAAGATATCACTTTCTGCTTCCCGAGTTCAGTATTTTTTAATTGCGGATTCAGCTCCGTTAACTGGTTCATCTTTTTACCGGGCTGCCAGTAAAATAATTCATCGGGATGGGCAGGGAAATCTCCATGAAAAACAAACTGTTTGAAATCAGTAGTATAATCGGGTGGGCTGAAAATAATCCCTCCGTTGTTTTCCGAAGTTAATATCTGCTTATGTTTATTATTTTTCAGGTTAACCTCGGTTAAAGTTACATTAGCCGCTTCTTTAGCAAAATAGATAATGGTGTTGTTATCTTTCCAGTTTACCCAATGGACATGGCCGCGGAAATTGGCTTTGGTTAGATTTTTTGCCTCGCCGCCCTTCACGGGCATCACGTAAACCTGGCTGACTGCATGATCTTTAGTTTCCAAAGCAGCTGTATAAGCCAGTTGTTTGCCATCCGGACTGAATTTAAAATTACCAAGTTTGCCGGGATTTTGAGTGAGCTGTTTAATTTCTTTGGTCGCAACATCCAGCAGATGCACGTGTTTAAACATATAACTATAATCAATCAGATTTTTTTCCGTTGCGGCCAGGGCTATTTTTTTTCCGTCTTCGGAAAACACAAAGGACCAAACGGTAACATCTGACGTTAGTTGTGTTGCATTCGCATTTTGGGAATCCGGCAGAACATCGACAAGGTAAAGGTTTTTGTGCTTTAAATATTCTTCAAAATAGATAAAACCATAGCCTTTATCTTCCAGCGTTTTTTCACGCTTTGTTTCCGGTTCGGTTGCGATATAGGCAATTTGTTTTCCCGAAGGATGCCAGGCAAATGCAGAAACACCCGATTTGCAATCGGTCAGTTGACGGGCTTCACCGCCGGAAAGGGGAATGGACCAGACCTGGGATTTTGCTTTTTCACCGCGTCTCATCCGAAAAGCAATTTCACTGCCATCCGGGCTCCAGGCAATCGAACTGATATTTTCTTTACCAATAATAAACGGGCCGCTCACTTTTGTTTTTAAATCGATTATATGCAGTTCTGAATAACTGCCGCCGGGTTTTTCATCAAAAGTTCTGGGAACGATAACCGTATAGGCGGCATACTTTCCATCTGGACTAATCGCGGCCGAGGAAACACTTTTAAGACCCAGCAATTCATTCGGCTGTAAAGTTCCCGCATAAATAATTGATGAAATAAGTATGATAAAAACAAAGGAAAAAGCGAAAAAATAAATGTAATGATTATGTCCTTAGCTCAGCAAAAGTAATGGTCTGAGTGTTAAGACAGGCTTTAATTAAGTGTTTAAACATGTTATTTTCAAT
>JAFGKZ010000058.1 GCA_016928315.1 Calditrichaceae bacterium | reverse complement strand
AAGAATCCATGACATTTCGCCGCCCAAATAGCCTTTTTCTTTGGCGCGCATAATTGTTTCAATATAAAAGATAGAGCCCAGACCCAGGAATTGAAATTCTTTTTTAACACCTAACACTAACACCCGTAAATATTTTATTTTCTTCATTCCTGTCAGCAGCTTAAAGATTCCTGTGGGATATAAACGACCAGTGGGAATGCGCTGCAGTACTTCATTGATATTAGGCAGTGTTAAACTGAATGCGATTGGATTACCCTCTTTTTCGGCTAACAGTAATAAATCTTCATCCGCAATTAAAGCCAGATCCTTAGCGAGTACGTTTATCTCATCATCTGTGAAGGGCACAAATCCCCAGTTGCGGCTCCAGGCATTATTATAAATATCTTTGATTAATTTAATTTCCTCTTTCAGATTTTTAATTACCAGATTGCGGATGGTAATATTATATTTCTTTAATATCTTTTCCGACACACGCCGCATTTTATCCGAAACATTTTTCAACGCATCATCGCTTGTTACAAACCAGGCATATAAATCTTTCGCCTTAGTCAGACCAAATCCTTCGGCCAGCTGGGGATAATACGTGGCATTGTGCGTCATCATCATATAGGGCGGAGTATCAAATCCATCGATCAAAATACCAACCTCATCATTTGTCGAAGGATTCATCGGCCCGTACATTAAATCTTTCCCTTTTTGTTTGAGCCAGTCTGCTGCGGCTCTAAATAATGCATTGGCTGCTTCCTGATCGTTAATACAATCAAAGAATCCAAAAAATCCGGCATTATCATTCTGAAAATTATTATAATTTTGGTTGGTGATTGCGGCAATCCGGCCGGTAATTTTATCATTATTGTAGGCAAGGAATAATTGAATTTCGGCGTGAGAGTAAAAAGGATTTTTCTTGGTATTCAGCACTTTAATACGTTCCGTCCGCAATGGACTTATCCAGTTGGGCGTACTTTTATTAACTGTCCATTCAAAATTAATAAACTGTTTCTTTTGTTTTGAATTTATAACAGGTACAATATTCACAGCCATAACGTCATCCTTTGACTATCATTAGATTATTCCTAATTCCTTTGCAACTTTTTCAAAGATAGTTAATACCTTTTCAAGGTGATCATCGGAATGGGTGGACATAAAACTGGTCCGGATTAAGGCTTCATCCGGCGGGACAGCCGGCGAAATCACCGCATTGGCAAACACACCGTTGTCAAATAAGCGCCGCCAGAATAAAAACGTTTTTTCATCATCGCCAATATAAATGGGGATAATTGGCGTATCCTTACTGACGCCGATATTAAATCCTAAAGATTTAAACTCTTTGCGCATTTTTTGTGATATCACTTGTAACCTTTGTGTATGTTCAGGTTCATTTTGAATAATCTCCAGAGTCTTTATAACCGTTGCCGTAGCGGCAGGTGTTGGAGCGGCGCTGAAAATAAGCGGACTGGCTTTATGTTTGATATAATCGATAACCGCTTGCGGACCGGTTAAAAATCCGCCGAGCGATGCCAGCGATTTACTGAAAGTACTCATTATTAAATCGATATCCGCTTCCAAGCCAAAATACTCGGCGCTTCCCCGACCATGTTCGCCTAATACGCCTAAACCATGAGCCTCATCCAGATAGACCCGGGCATGATATTTTTTGGCCACTTTAACCAGCTCATCCAGCTTCACAATATCGCCTTCCATGCTGAACACACCATCACTGATGATAATTTTTGCGCTGTCATCGGGCAGCTCGGCGATCACTTTTTCCAGGGATTTCATATCATTATGCAGGTATCGCTTAATGCGGGCGCCGCTAGCCGACAAGACCCCGGCATAAATTGAAGCATGATCAGACTTATCAATCAGGATGCAATCATTTCGGTCCACCAGAGTAGCAATTGAACCTAAATTGGACATGTAGCCGGTGCTGAATATCAGCGCTGCTTCACGATTATAAAATTCTGAAATACGGCTTTCCAACTCGATATGTAAGTCTAATGTTCCATTTAAAAACCTGGAGCCGGAACAGCTGGTGCCATATTTACGTGTTGCTTCAATGGCGGCTTCAACAACGCGGGGATCGTGGGTCAAACCAAGATAATTATTGGAACCAACCATAATCACTTCGTGCCCATCCATTTGGACAACGGGTCCGTCATTACCGGAAAGTGGAACAAAATAGGGATATATACCTGCTTCAATGGTTTCTTTGGCGCGGGTAAATTTGTAACATTTCTCAAAAATATCCAAGCAGAGACTCCTTACTCAACAATACCGCACTGGTCTGTTGGGAATATATTTATATTATCTTATTAAATTCAAAAAACCGGGATTCATTCCAAATTTCGAAAAATGTTTTGCGGAATTTATGAAACTTTAATAAAATATGCTAACTGTATTTTAGATATGTATAATGGGATTGTTTTTAATATGAAAGTATTTATAACAGGCGCAACGGGTTTTATCGGCAGTTTTTTGGTTGAAGCCCTAACAAAAAAAGGCTATCAGGTTAAATGTCTGGTACGAAACAGCAGTAAATTAAACTGGATTTCCGATTTAAATGTAAAATGCCACTTCGGAAATCTGAATGATCCTGAATCACTTAGTAAAGGCTTATATGATGCTGATTACATCTATCATCTTGCCGGAGTTACTAAATCATTAAAAGATGAAAATTATATCAGTGCAAATGTCAGGGGCACAAAAAATTTAATTGATGCCGTCTTAGCGACCAATAAAAAGTTAAAAAGACTGATCCATATCAGTTCCCTGGCAGCCATTGGACCCAGTCCGACCATAGAACCTATAAATGAGACTCATTCACCCAGCCCTGTCAACATTTACGGCCGGACAAAACTGGAAGCGGAAAATTATGTAAAATTGTTCTTTAACAAAATTCCTGTAACTATAATTAGACCGCCTGCTGTTTTTGGGCCAAGAGACGAAGATATTTTGCAATATTTTAAAACTATCAAATATGGCATCATTCCAAAAACAGGCGGACGGGATAAATATTTAAGCTTGATTTACGTAAAGGATTTGGTAGAAGGTATCATCATGGCCGGTGAAAGTAAAAAGTCAGTGGGACAAATTTATCATCTCTCTCCTGAACGGCCCGTATCCTGGGAAGAACTGGCCAAAATTGCCTTGAAGGTTTTAAATAAAAGAGGATTCAATATCACGGTGCCCATGCCATTAATTAAAGGCGCTACCTTCATTGCTGAACTCGCCGGCAAATTAACCGGATCGAATCCGGCATTAAACTGGGAACGCTATGAACAAATGAAACCGGATTTCTGGGTTAGCAGCTCACAAAAAGCTAAGAAAGATTTTGGATTTATTGCCAGGACAAAGCTTGAAGACAGCGTTAAAGAAACTCTGGAGTGGTATGTTAAACAAGGATGGCTATAAATCCAAATGGTATAAAAACTGGTTTGGCGAAGAATATCTTACCGTCTATGCTCATCGAAATTTAATCGAAGCAAAAAAACTGGTTGACCTGATCAAAAAGGAACTGCCTTTAAAAAAATCAGACAGAATTCTTGATATTGCCTGCGGTAATGCGCGTCATGCTAAATTGTTAGCCCGGAATAAACACCTGATTTTCGGTACGGATTTATCACTCACATTGCTTAAATCAGCGATGTGTCACAACTGTAATCATGTCTTCCCGTTTCTGATTCAATCGGATATGCGTTATCTCCCTTTCTGCAATTGTTTTGACGTCGCTCTCAGTCTGTTTACCTCGTTTGGTTATTTCCGATCTGAAATTATGAATCAACAGGTTATCATAGAATTCGCCCGGATTCTGAGGCCAGGCGGACGACTGGCTATTGATTTTTTTAATCCTGAATTTGTAATGAAGACATTAGAACCGGTTAGTGAACGCACCAGCGGGAAATTAAAAATCAAAGAAGAACGTTGGATCGTTGAAAATCGGGTTTACAAAAAAATTACAATAAATCAGGATAAAACTTTCTCGGAATCTGTCCGTTTATACAGCCTGGATGAGCTCAGCGAGATAATTTCATCCGCGGGATTGAAACCGTTCAAAATATTTGGCGAGTATGATGGTTCAGCCTATAAACATGATTCCAGCCGAATGATTTTATTCGCTTTAAAGGAATGATCGAGATGGCCACAACCAGCAATCAGATTTATAAATTATACCTGGATAATAATCCGGCAGTAACGTCATTGTTCAAATATCCGCTTAATCCGGATTGGGAAAAAATAAGTTCCAATATCATCAGGAATTTTAAAAATCAACAATTTCTAAAGATTCTGGCCGATCAGAATAAAGATATCAATAACAAAAAATATTTAAATCACTTGGATCAAAAAAATACCGTTGTCTTAGTTACCGGGCAGCAATTGGGATTGTTTGTTTCACCCTTATATACGGTTTATAAAATTTTAACAACTATTTTATACGCACAAAAATTATCGGCAGAGATCAAGAATTATAATTTTGTACCTGTTTTTTGGCTGGAAGGCGAAGATCATGATTTTGCAGAGATTAATCATGCTCACTATTTTAACAAGAGCGGAAATTTATCGGAAGTCATTTACCGGGAAGCTAACAGCGAAATTGGGCTGTCAATTAGCAAACGGTTAATTTCAGAACAGATATCAACTATCATTGATGAGATGCGCAGCGCCTTAATTGAAACAGAATTCAGCCCTTCATTATTTGAGCAATTAAAACATATCTGGAAACCAAACCGCCCATGGCATCAGGCATTCTGTGATCAGGTGCGATTTATGTTTAATGATACCGGTTTATTGATTTTTAACCCGGCTGATGAAAAAGTTAAACAAATTAGCCAGCCTTTTTTTCGTTTTTTGGTTGAAAACAATCGGGACATCGTGAACGCGTTTGCCAAACAATCGGATAGGCTTAAAGATTCCGGATTTGATAACCAGGTAATTGTCGATCAGGATAAAAGTTATATTTTCCTTTCTTATAAGGATGGTGCACGCATTGCATTACAACGAGCCCAGAGAGATCAATTTGTATTAAAAAATGTGGAAAAGCCTCTGGAAAAGCAGGATTTACTTAACATGCTGGAAAAGAATCCAAAGTGGTTTTCATCA
This sequence comes from Calditrichaceae bacterium, assembly GCA_016928315.1. Classification (GTDB taxonomy): domain Bacteria; phylum Calditrichota; class Calditrichia; order Calditrichales; family Calditrichaceae; genus JAFGKZ01. The sequence goes on along the minus strand of JAFGKZ010000058.1, from coordinate 5,102 downwards.
ACCGTATTAACCCGGCCCATTTGGCAAAGCTGGATGCTGCCGGTGGTTTCGTATGTTGCCGGTCCCGGCGAGATTGCTTACTGGGCGCAGTTAAATGAGGGATTTAATTCCTTTAATGTTCAAATGCCTCATGTATTGCCCCGTTTAAGCATGACCATGCTGGAACCAAAAATTCAACGGCTGTTAAAAAAATATGCTATCGATATAAATCAGGTCTCCGGTAATTTAGATGATTTTGTCCGTAAACAAATTAAGATAAATCAATCTCCCGAGATGGAAAACGAATTCAGGAATATACAAAACCAACTTTCAGCAAGTTCACAAAAAATACAGCGGCAAATTGAGTCCATCGATTCAACGCTTAATTCAGTCATTCAAAAAACCTACGACAGCGCCGGTAATGCAATTGAAAAACTGCAAGATAGAATCCTGCGTAGAATTCAGGAAACTGAAAATCTGGCGGTTCAGCATTTTAATGAGATTCATCAGAGTATTTATCCCAGCGCCGAACCACAGGAACGAGTGATCAGCAGCGTATATTTTTTAAATAAATACGGACCCGAGTGGCTTAACACAATCATGACTCAAATTGACTTGAATAATTTTAAAAGACAGTCAATTAACTTATAATTTTTTATGGATGAATTTTTAGATAATAAAAGCGATTCACCCGAACCGGAAAATAAAAAAGCGCTTTGGGAAGATATTCGTCAATTCAGCAAAACGAAATATTTTATTGCCGTTGCGCTTATCTTATTAGCGGCGCTGGGTCTTATCGTACCTATTATTCCGGGAATTATATTTATTATCTTAGCGATTGCCTTGTTCAAAAAAGGTTGGATGTCTAAAATAAGGAGCCGGATACGGATGTGGCGGATGAAGTAGCCCTTTGATTTATGAAAGTTATCAGGTTATTGCAAATGAGCAATTTGTTTTACATAGAATTCAATTTAAAATATCCGGAAGAACCACTCTTCTAACCATCCAACATATCAGTATGCCATTTGTGGCATTAATATTTAGCCAGTTCAGCGTTCACCATATTCAGTAAAATTGCTTTTTCACGCATGGATAAAAATGCGCTTTTAAAACCAGCAACAATTACTGTTTTAAGATCATCCATACTCCATTCGGCATATTTTGCGGCCAGATACAACTCATTGGTTATCGTAGTATTTGAAATTAAGCGGTTATCGGTATTGATAGTTACACGCAGACCATAATCGTAATAAAATTTAAGCGGATGCTTGGTAAAGGAAGGCGCTGCTTTTGTCTGTATATTACTGGTCAAACATATTTCCAAAGGTATACGATGATCATTTACATAATTAAGCAGATCTCCGTCTTCCCGTAATCTTGTACCATGTCCTATACGATGCGCACCGCAATAATGAATCGCCTGGTGAATACTCTCCGGCCCGTATGCTTCACCGGCATGCGCAGTACAATTGATATTATTATTTAGTATTTGATAAAAGGCTTCTTTGTGGTGCTTGGCAGGATAACTTTCTTCCATACCTGCCAAATCGAAAGCGACCACCCCGCGATTTTTATAGGCGACTGCTAACTCCGCAAGTTTAATAGAGGTCTCAGGATTAATATTACGCATACCGCAAATAATGATTCCGGTTTTAATGTGATATTTTTTTTCCGCTGCGCTTAAACCGCTGTAAACCGCATCTACAATTTCCGGCAGTTTCATACCCTTGCGCATATGCAGAACCGGAGAATAACGTACTTCCAGATACCATATGTTCTCTTTGGCTGCATCCTCGGCCAGCTCATAAGCTATACGGGCAATGCTTTCGGCATCCTGCATCACCTTAAGCGTGATATCAAAAGGAAGCAGATACTCCACCAGACTTTTACAGTTGATGCCCGGAACCAATATCTTTTTCAATTCATGGGGATTCTGTGAAGGTATTTCTATATTTTTCTTTTTAGCCAGTTCGATAATGGTGTTAATCCGAACGCTGCCATCCAGATGGCAATGCAAATCGGTTTTAGGCATTTTTTTTATTATTTTTTTCTCAAAAATCATTATGCATCTCACAAAATTAATTCATTATCAGAGTTAAAAATGTATGGTTTTTTTTCTTTATCAAAGGCGTAATCAAAAATCATATATATCCGATTCTTTTTCTTTTTGCTTACGGCTGAATAGTAAAAATGATACGCCTGCTATAAAAACCGCCGTTTTATACTCAGTTTCCATTCCAAGGCCTATAATTCCCCTAAGGTTCGACCTATCCGATTTATATGAAAATAATCCGCGAATGCCGCCAAGATTGACCGCGGCTAAATTACTTGACTGTTTTGAACCATTAAATATATTAGTTCCAAATTCCTGGGTTTCATGGCGGAAGAATGCGCCAAAGCTGAAACCGTTTTTACCGTTAAAATACATCCTGCGCTGAAAAATCACTTCGAAATTAGGAGAAATATTACCGGATACTGTAAAATAATTTTTTTCAGTTAATTTCATCGTACAATCAAGTCCGGAACCGATGAATAATACCCCCGTCGAAATTCCAATTGAAATAAAATCGCCAATATTATAGGCGAAACCTAAAAGTGAAATACCTAATTGACGGTATGAATTCAACGTTGAATCACGTTCTGTCCCATATTTTTCATGAGCCTTCCGTTCAAAAGATGAAGTATATATTGATTTAGAAACACATGAATTCGTTCCTATAAATTTCAAATTATTACCTGTAACTTCATTATTAGAAAATATTATATGTTCACTTATAGGAGCGTGTAATGCACAGCGTATCAGACATAATGCAATTATTAAAAGGAATGTAATACGTCGCATTTGAAACTTATCCATAATAAAAAAGCTCTTTCACAGAGCTTTTTTAATAAATTATTATTAAATATTTGTCTTAATTTTCTTCCTCGAACAAATTGATCTCTTCTTCTTCCGGAGGTTCTTCAGGCGTAATCACTTCCGCTTGTGGTACACTTCCGGTTTGCTCGTAATATTTTTGCATGCTGGCTTCATCCATCGGCAGCTCGCTGGTATTGCCGGGATCCATAAGTTTCACTTTTGCAAGCACTCCAAACGGACTATTGGCGTACTGATTGGCGGCTGTTTCATAATAAAGCGTCGCATCACTCAAATTACCTAATTTAGCTTTCACCAGGCCAAGCCGGTAAACCGATTCAGCTTTCGCATCGATATCTTCACTGTTTTCGTAACGGTTGGCTCGTTCGTAATAACCCAAAGCTGTTTTTAGATCGGTAGAATCGGAACTGATGATTCCCGGATTGAATGTTGCTGCCCGTTCGTAAAACTTCCCAATCTGAATATATATTTGGGGTACTTGTCCGGGAATAATATTCTCTTGAAGAATACGTTTAAGAAGACTCATCTGTTCTTCAAATTGATCCATTTGGCCGTAGGTTTCTGCCATACGCAATTGAGTCTCAACATGCAGATCAGATATGGGATGAAGTACAAGCAGCGTTTCATAGGTTTGTAATGCTTCATTGTATCGGCCGGAATTAAATTCAGCATCACCTTTAGCCAGCAATTCTTCCGGACTCTGAATATTTGCATCTCTGGATTTATTACCAGATCCACAGCCGGCAGCCAGGATTACAATTATTATCATAATCGGGAGTAATTTCAGAAAACGCATGTTTTTCTCCTAAATTTTAATTTATCCCAAAATTTACTTTCTGAGACTCTATAGAATCAAGTAATTTATTTTCATTTATTTTGATTAATTGCTTATCCCTGAGAATCCATTTTCCATTTATCATTATGTGTTCAACATCGGATGACCGGGTGGAGTAAACTAATTTTGAGTATATGTTGTCGTAAGGAATTGAATGAACTTGATTATTTTTGATAAATGTTAAATCAGCCGCTTTGCCTGCTTCAATACTTCCAATGGTATCTTCCAGCCCCAAAGCCATTGCGCCGTAAATTGTGGCAAGTTTAAATGTTTCAACGGCGGGCATCGCTTCCGGACCATGAAGGGGCTTCTGGATAAGTGAAGCCAGGCGCATTTCATTAAAGACGTCCATATTGTTATTGCAAGGCGCCCCGTCGGCTCCAATAGAAACATGGATACCTTCCTTTAGGTATTTGGGAATCGGCGCGATACCCGAGCCTAATTTTAAGTTGGCTGATGGACAATGCAGAACTTTTATCTTCCTCTCTTTTAACAGGGCTGTTTCCTTTTCATCCGTCCAAATACAATGAGCAAGACAGAGATTTTCATCCGCAAGTCCTAATTTATCGAATAATAAAATATTACGTTCGCCATATTTTTCCATAACCAGTCTGGCTTCATCTTTATTCTCTGAAGCATGCGTATGCAGCAATGTTTTAAATTTTTTCGCCAATTTACCTGTTTCAATCAGTAATTCTTTGGAACAGGTTAAAACGAATCGCGGCGCAAAAGCATACTTCAATCTGCCGTTATCATAATTATGCCATTGACTGGCCAGCGCTTCACTTTCGGCCAGACTTTCACTGGTCTTCTCTTTCATGCTTTCAGGCATATCGCCGCAGTCCATCATCGTTTTACCGGCAAACGCCCGCAGGCCGCTGGCAGCTAATTCTTCAAAAATTACCTGCTGATGCCTGACGGTTCCGAAATCCATTATCGTCGTTGTTCCGGACTTAATCAGTTCTGCCAGCCCGAGTTGAGCGCTTACACGTAAAGTTTCCGGCGTATGTTTGTTTTCAAAAGGCAGAATTTTCTTTGTCAGCCAATCCAGTAAAGACAGATCATCGGCTAAATTTCTGAAAAGCGCCTGGGATAAATGAACATGCGTTTGAATTAATCCCGGTATCACGATATAACCATGAGCGTTAAATTCTTCGCAATTCCTGTTATCTGTAATCTTTCCGACTTGTGTAATCATTCCGTCCTGAACAAGGATATCACCCTCAAAGATATCAAGATTGGAATTCATTGTAACAATTAGAGTATTTTTTAAAAGAATTTGATCAGGCATAAGCTTATTTATTAATATAAAGTCTGAAAAATATACAAGTTATCCACATTGTTAGCAAGCCAAAAAACAGTAGGCATATGAAATGCTGATAGAATAGAATAATGCATACTCAAATAATATTT
>JAFGKZ010000057.1 GCA_016928315.1 Calditrichaceae bacterium | reverse complement strand
TTCTTTAATTTATTCGCTTAAATAAATTCTTAAGCTATCATGTCCTTATATTTTTTTCAAGTCATGTACTCAAAAACCGGAAGAACCCAAAATTCTAGTGTCCAGGTTAGATCATGTATTGTTGTTATCATTACTAAATAAGATATTCTTAAAAATCCTGTTTGTTAAAGTATGATTTACATTGATGAATAAGTAATGGTTTTGAAAAACAAAACCTATTGCCATATTCTATTCAGAGGTGTAAATTGCGTTTACACTAAGGAATAATGATATGTTTTGCAGTTCAAACAAGATTACATTATTAATACTTTTTATTATTTACTCTGTTTTGGCATCAGAACAGCCACAAGAAAAATTTTCGATGCTCGAATCCTATCAAATTACCGGATTAATTCCTGATATTAATGATAGTTACGGGGTGGCTTTCCGGGATTTCACCAAGGATGATTATCCCGATATTTATCTTGTTTGTTTTAGAAATCTTAATCGGCTGCTAATAAACAATGGCGGTATAATTCCATTCATTGACAGGACAATTTACTCAGGCCTTGGCGGCTATCTGATGCCGCGGGGTGAAACAAATCTTGAGTTGGGTGCATGTGCTGCAGATTATGATAATGATGGTTATCCTGATATTTTTTTGGCTGGTTGGGGTAAGACACATCGTTTGTATCATAATCTTAAAAATTTGGTTTTTGAGGATGCTACCGACGCCTTGAATTTTAAAGGTATATTGGATGCGAATCAAGGATTATGGCTGGATGTTGATAATGACGGTTATTTGGATCTTTATATAACTGATGAGCATAGTTCAAACCGGCTTTTTAAGAACAATAAGAATGGTTATTTCACCGAATCTATATGGACAAATACGTTTATTGATTCAGCGATCAGCCAGGGAGCCTGTACAGGCGATTTTGATATGGATGGTGATATGGATATCTATGTCTGCAATTGGTTCGCTCCCGATTATTTATTAATAAATGATGGCTCAGGTTTATTTGACAAATCAAATTTGAGCCTGCCGACACTTATAGAATCCTATCAATCTAACAGCGCTTCCAGCGGTGATATGGACAATGATGGTGATCTGGATTTATTAGTATCAACAAAAGATGGACATATTTATTTCTACAGGAATGGTAGTCGTTCCAATAGTTTAGACTACAGGATGGATACAGCAAATTCGTTAGATTTTCATGACCAAGATGCTTATGGGACTCTGTTACAGGATTTTAATAATGATGGCTGGATTGATTGTTTTTTTGCATTATTCGGAGAAAATAAACTTATTTTAAATGATGGTTCAGGATCATTTAATTCAGAAATTGACTCGGACCGAAAGCGGGCGAATAGCACAGGTTCGTCTTTTGCAGATTTAGATCAGGATGGTGATCTCGACATCTTTGTATCAAATAAAAATGATTTGAGTAGAATTTATTTAAATCCAATTAACGATCATAATAGTATTTTTATTAAACTCATCGGCGTTGTCAGCAATCGTGATGCCCTTGGATCTAAAGTCTATTTTTACGAAAGCGGCGATTCATTAGGTAAAATTATTGGATTTCGTGAAGTGCAGGCGCAATGTGGTTACCTTTCATCCTGTGATCCAATTATACACTTCGGAATGGGTACTCGTCAATCGATAGATATAAAAATAATCTTTCCAACTGGCAATGAGCTAATCAAGAAAAACCTGATTTCTGGCGAAAAGTATGAATTTTTAGAATATAATACTGTCATATCAAAAACAATATTTACTTTAAATGTAGTGCGATATAATTTAAGCAGGGTTAATTTCTGGTTGAATTTTGCGCTTATTATTTTATTGATATCAATTTTATGGACTTATATCTATTTGGGATTTAACAGATATCATTGGCAAGCATTTGGAATGGCAACCCAGTTGATAGTCTGGTTTGTCGTTTCGTTGATTATTTATATAATTTTTAGAGAAACATCTTTATATACCGTTCTGATAGCATTAAACAGTGTTTCTCTCTTTGGAATGCTTATTGTTTCCGGTTATTCGGAACGGATACGCGTATTGCGGTTACGACGAAGTGTGTTTAGAGAAAAATTACAGTTTCTTTCCGAACAGATGATCAATTATCACAGTAATGATCAGCTGTATGAGCAATTACTAAAAACACTCAATCAACATGATAATATTAATTCTGCTAAATATATTATCAATGAGGATAACGAGTTGTACCAGTTTAATCAAGAAATAAAGAAGAAAGGTAGTTATCACTTAAGTAAACAGGATACAGAAAAACTCATTCAAAAAAATATAATCATAGAAAACACGGATAATACCATATCATCCATTTTACAGGAAAACAAATTAAACATTCTTCTTCCGGTTAAACGTGAATCTGCCTTGTTTGGTCTGATAGGCCTTAATATGAATAATATAAAATCGCCATTAAACAGGGAAGATATTCAATTAATTCAAACGATCGCCAATCAGATGGCTATTGCCATTGAAAACAATAATTATATCAAAGAGAGCGCGGAATTAGTAAAGCAATTAACCGAGTCGAAAATTCGCGAAGAATATTTAAAACAGTTAGAAAAAACCAATCTCGAATTAGACAAAAAAAACGCCGAATTAATCCGATTATTCAAAGAATTGCAGGATAAGGAGGCGCAATTAATTCATTCCGAGAAAATGGCTTCTCTTGGCCAGTTGGTTGCGGGTATATCTCATGAATTAAATAATCCAATTAGCTTTATTTATGCCAATTCCAAAACACTCAAAGAGAGTATTGAAGAAATAGAACAGCTTTGGCGCCAGATTAATCCATCGAAAACTGATAAAACCGGAACAGAATTTATAAATATTTTAACTGAACTAAAATCTATGGTGGCTGATAATATTAAAGGCAGTCAAAGTGTAAAAGAATTGGTCTTAAATTTAAAGAATTTTTCAAGACTTGATCAGGCAGAATGGAAAGATGCAAAATTGATTCCGGGAATTGAAAGCAGTTTAAAATTGCTTAAATCGCAAATATCACCGGATATATTAGTGGTAACACAATTTGATGCCGATCCTGTTCTTTACTGCAATCCGGGACAGTTAAATCAGGTGTTTTTAAATTTATTATCCAATGCTGTTCAGGCCATTCAGGGATCTGGCAAAATAGTTATAAGAACATATTTACAAAATGATAAATTTTTTATTATAATTGAGGATACCGGAGAGGGTATAGATAAAAAAATATTGCCTAAAATATTTGATCCTTTCTTCACTACCAAAGAAATCAATAAAGGAACCGGTTTGGGTTTAAGTATATCCTATTCAATTATTGAAAAGCATGGAGGGCAAATAGAAGTTAAAAGCACAAAAGGCAAGGGTAGTGTGTTTACAGTAACTATACCTTTAGAAAGCCCTAAAATTAACCAACATGAAGAAAAGAATAATGAATAAAGAAACAATATTAGTTGTTGATGACCAGGTTGAAGTTTTAAACATGCTCCGGCGGCTTTTATTAAAGGATTACAATGTTGTAGTAGCTTCCGGCGGTGAAGAAGGACTGGATTATTTAAAAAAAGAACCGGTCGCTGTAATTCTTTCTGATCAGCGCATGCCCGGAATGGATGGTGTCACATTTTTAAATAAAGCACGAAAGATACGACCGGAATCGGTTCGTATTATGATTACAGGTTATGCGGATATTGAAGCGACAATTGGGGCGGTGAATCAGGCTGGAATTTATCAATATATTTCCAAACCCTTTGAACCGGAAGATTTGAAACAGATTGTAAAAAAAGCAATCCAGAAATATCATGCAGTTCGCAATGCAGAATCATTGCAGAGTGAATTGTTAAAGAAAAATAAAGAACTGGAAGAAGCCAATTTAAAACTTTATAAGCAGTTTGAAGAGCATCTGGATTTAGGAAATTTGATAGGTAATAGCCCTCCCATGCTCAAGGTCCTTAAACTTGTAAAAAAAGTGGTTAATACACCAACAACAGTATTATTGCTTGGTGAAACAGGCACAGGTAAGGAATTATTGGCTAAGATTATTCATTATAACAGTTCGCGTAAGGACAATGCTTTTATTGTACAAAACTGTGGCGCCATACCGGATACGCTATTACAAAGTGAACTTTTCGGCCATATAAAAGGCTCATTTACCGGTGCAATAAATAATAAGCAAGGTCTTTTTGAAATTGCAGATAAAGGCACCATTTTTTTAGATGAGATTGGGGATACTTCTCCGGCTTTGCAGCTTGGACTTTTACGTGCATTACAAGAAGGTGAGATTAAACCAGTAGGATCTGCTGGATTAAAAAAAGTAGATGTGCGTATAATTGCTGCTACCAATAAAAATTTAGAGGAAGAAGTCAAATCCGGAAGATTTCGCGAAGACCTATATTATAGATTGAGCGTTTTCCCAATTTTATTGCCGCCTTTGCGGGAACGACAATCAGATATCCCCGACCTGGTTTATTATTTTATTGAAAAATATGCCGGACGAATTAATAAGAAAATTAAAGGTATAGATAAAGAAATAATGCAGGTTTTAATGAATGCTGCTTTCCCGGGTAATATCCGTGAACTGGAGAATGAAATCGAACGTTTGATAACGCTGGCTGATGAGAATGAAATTATCACATCCGATCTGCTTTCACCACGATTTAGTCAAGTAGAAATACAGCCCGTTATTGATCAGCATAGAAATCTTAAAACAGCCATCGAATATTTGGAAAGAAAAATGATATCGCAAGCGTTAAAAAATACCAAAGGCAATATACTACGATCAGCGAGGGAACTTGGTATTAGTCGCGTCGGTTTACATAAAATGTTGAATCGGCATGGTATCAATGCCGAAAGTTTTAAATCTCGTTAATAAATATTGATAACCGTGTTTACATAACAGTAAACGATATTGGCATAAATAGTAATTTTGTTTAAATAAGTGTTTTGGGTAAACACTTGTTTATATAAAATTTATAAGTATTATTAATTTTGGTATGACTTTTGCCATATTATATAACAAAAGTTGTTTCTTTAACAAGGAGTATATGATGAATAAAAAAAATATATCAACCAGCGCTCTTGTTCTTATTTTGTTGAGCTTTTTCCTTTCTTCCTGTTATACTCAATTTGCAGTTGTTGAACGCCACAAAGCAAATCGGGTTATCGTTGAGGAACAGGATGATGCGGTTACGGTTGAAGAGGAAGAATATATTGAAGATGTGGATACCGTATATTACGAAGATGATGCGACAACGGTATATATTGATAATTACAATGCGTATGGGTATCCTGATTATTATCGTTATGGTTATGCTATGTATGATCCTTGGTATGGAAGTTATTATTGGGATAGCTACTACTATGGTTCCTGCTGGGGTTGCGGATATTATCCCAATTGGTATTATCATAGGTATCCATATGTCGTGGTGTACGATCCATACTACTACGATTATTATGACTGGCATCATAATGATCGCTATTATGGTAATCGCTTCAAACCCAGACCATTTAATCGTGAAGGTTCTTCTGTTCTTCGTTCTCGCGGCACAAGGTTAACAGGGTCCAGATCGGGTTCTGGAAATGATATGGGATATAGTCCTGCACGAACAGTAAAACCTTCTTCCGAAACATCCACGTCCTCAAGGAAGAATACAATAAATCGAACCGGATCACAAAGAACAGGTACCTCAACTGATTTTACGCCAGTGCGAACCACCAGTACATCCCCCAACGTAAAAGCATCAAGGGAATCCAGATCGAAAGATGTTGAGCGGAATGAAAAGGTCGATAATACAAGGGAAAGAACAACTCAGAAGAAATATTATCGTACAGGGCCGGAATCCAAAACAACGGGCAAAAAAATTGTTCGTATAAAAAGGTCCAGCCAGTCAGCTAAAAAATCTAACAATTCCAATTCATCAAATTCAGAAACGGTGAAAAAATCATCCAGCCCGAGCAGAAAATCAAGTTCAGTTCGCTCCAGTTCGAATAGAAGTTCATCCTCTTCAGGTAAGAGTAATGTTTCGCGATCTAGTTCATCCTCTTCCAGCCGAAGTTCATCAGGCAGTGTAAGGTCTTCTTCCAGTGGAAGCAGCCGGAGCAGCAGCTCATCATCGGGGAGTAGTTCAAGATCATCAAGCAGTTCCAGTAGAAGTAGCAGCGGTTCAAAAAGAAGGTAGTATTTTCGGAAGGATAGAATAATGCGAATATTAAAATTAACACTGATAACACTTATATTTTCGATTCAGTTAACAGCCCAAACTGCCGAGGATGCTGTAAATTTACTCGAAGATGAGCAGGGATTTGGGTTACGCGCAATGGCTTTGGGAAATGCTTATACCGCATTAGCCAATGATTACTCTGCTATTTACTATAACCCGGCTGGTTTAGCCGATGTAAAAGTCGGGCAATTTTCAGCATCCCTTTCAAACTTTAACCGGCAAACCGACGCCGATTTTTTAGGTAGTTCATTTTCTGAAGATTTAAGCAGTACCAAATTTCAAAGCCTGGGATTGGTTTTCCCATTTCCGGTAGTGCGTGGTAGTTTCGTAATGGCATTGGGGTATCAGAAGATTAAAGATTATGAGAATTATTTGAAAATAGATGGATATAATCAGGATAATAATAGTCTAGACTTTTTAATTGAGAATGATTACGGGCAATCGTATTATTATGGATTTGACGAGCAACTGTACCAGAGATCCAATCTGGTTTCTGATGGCAATTTAAGCCAATGGTCTTTTGGTATGGCCATGGATTTTTCACCAAATTTTTCTGGCGGATTTTCTTTAAATTTATATGATGGAAATAGAAATGACAATTTTCAATATTCTCAAGACACTCTAAATTCATGGAATAGCTGGTATATGGATGAGACTGCTTCACCTACAGAACTACGTTTTGTATATTATAAATTGCAGCAAAAACTAAAAAGTGAATTCTCAGGATTTTCCGCAAAAGTCGGGGCCGTATTGGATATTATTCCGGAACAATTGAAGGTTGGTGTGGCGATTGATTTTCCGATTCATTTTAAAGTTGATGAGAAATGGTCGGTAAGTGATGATTTAGGGTATGATATAATTCGTGGAGATGACATTGATTCGTTAAGTGGATCTTATCAAGAATCAGGCAATTTTGATTATCTTATTAATATTCCTTTCAAATTTGATGTTGGAATTTCATTTAAAAAATCAATTTTTCTTGTAACAGCATCTTTAAGTTATCGGGATTGGTCACAGTTAAAATATGATATTCCGAATGATCGCCCGCGTGAGAACTATGATAATTTAATAAATCAAAATCAATATTTTAGAGATGAATTTACTGCTGTTACCACTTATTCAATTGGTGGAGAAGTTAGTCTGTTAAATGATAGAATAAAACTACGCGGCGGTTTTAAAAACGTACCATCGCCGCTTAAAGAACTTGGAGCCGATTATAATAAACAATATATCAGCGGAGGTTTGGGTTACCAGATTGATAAAAGCACGATTATACATTTAACCTATGTGCGTGGTTCATGGCAAGGTGATAAATATTACTATTATGATGCCTTTGACGATGATGGTGCCGCACCGCTGGTAACATCTGAAGACTATGTTACTACTAAAATATTGGTAGGCGCACAATTCAATTTCAGATAAAATCTTTTTGTTGACCCAATAAAACTCTCTTACCGGATTATTACAATCTTTCCGGAAGAGAGTTTTTTATTATCCGATCCTTTCACGACATAAAGATATAATCCAGCCTGAACATTTTCATTGTGATCATTTACTGCTGCCCAGCGGTACATATTAGTTACATCTTTCTGTCTAAAAACCGGTTCACCAAGTAAATTATAGATCTGGATGGTTGAGCCCTGCGGGATATTTGTAAAGTTAACCATATCATTTTCGGGATATTTACCGGCATTATAGGGATTCGGAAAAACATTGACGTTACTTTCACTGCCCGTTTCAAATGTTTGTGCTAAGGAGATATATTCTTCGCCGCTGCTGTCCACACCTACTGCCTGAAAAGTATATAGAGTATTTGGAGTTAAGTTTGATATAATCTGCGTATGTTCCATATTATAAGCTGGTGATGAAATTTGACTGGATTCATTTAATCCATCTGAGCCATATAAAATTTTGCTTTCGACCGGGACTAAAGTAAACCATCTTACTTCAACTATAGTACCTGAACCCATTAAATGAAAATTCAAAGAAGAAAATATATTTTGTTTGATAGTAAATACAGCGCTCGTTTCATCAAATATGCCATTGGGTGTAGCGGCTCGGAATGTTATAGTTTCCTGGCCAAACCAGCCGGCATTGTCAGAAGAAACTGAAGCGATTCTGTCAGAGCTGATTTCAACCTGTAGGTTTGTGTTTCCGCTGCAGGTCCAGGTCAGTTCGGATTTAAGCGCATCATTACAGTCAACATATTCATCTAAATTTATCGTTTCAAAAACTTGACCCTGTGTAATTGATTGCCCGCTGATTGTTAGAACTTCAATGCTTATATCTGTACCTGCAGGTACAACAGTAAAAGTTGCAGTATCATTAGAACTAAAATTATAAGGATCTGTTACGGTGAATATAATGGATTCGCTGCCAACCCAATCCGCTGTCGGCGCCTGGATAGTAACAATCCGGTCATTGCTTATACTGATGGAAAGTTCAGAATTTCCTGAAACACCCCAATTAAGCTCGCTGAAAGTATTATTTAAATCGTTTACGAAATCATCCAAGGCTATCGGTAGAAAATCATGACCCGCTTCAATTATCTGGCTATAAATGTTTATAATCTCCGGTCGGGCATTCACCGTAAATGTTGCTGTTTCTTTATCGGAATTACCTTCTGGATCCGTGGCCGTAAATGTAATCGTCTCAGAACCCATCCAGTTTATATTTGATCTGGCAATTCTTGCAATATGTTCAGAAGTAATTTCTACAATCAGCTCCGAATTTCCGGAATAACTCCAGGCAATATCCTCCGGCGCTGTATCGGAGTCGATAATCAATTCATTTAAATTAATATCCGTAAATGCAGTATAGCGATCAATTACCTGATCAACAATGGCCTGGATGAGAGGAACATTAGGAGAAGCTAAACCATTTACTGTGAACGATACGTTAACACTGTCCATAAGTGATCCCGGGTCAGTGACCCGAAAGGTAATTTGTTCAGTCCCAGTCCAGTCCGGAGACGGTGATGCAATTGTAGCGATATGAAATTCATTCACATTTATTGTCAGTTGATTGTTTCCACGATATGACCATGATAATACACTTTTATTATCGTTCGGATCGGTTACATAATTATCCAGGCTTATGTTCGAAAAACTCTGCCCATCCTCAATTTCCTGATTTGGGATAGCGGTTAACACAGGAGCGCCATTTACCGTGAATATAACTAAGGTACTATCTGAATTACCCTGTGGATCAGTTGCGATAAAACTTATGGTATCATTACCAACCCATTGTGCATTTGAAGCAGTGATTGTTACAATCCGATTTGCGTTTATGGATATGGTTACATTGGATGCATTATTGTATGCCCAGCTAATTTCTGTATCCGGGCTCTCAGGATCATCTACAAAGTTATCCAGTGTAATCTGGCTGAAACTACTGCCCCGATTTATGTATTGATTGGGAATTTCGCTGACAAGAGGTGTTCCCATGGCGATAATTGCAAAAACAACTTCTATCTGATCTGATAGGCCACCCGGGTCTTGTACTCTGAATAATACCGTATCTGCCCCAAGCATTTCACTTGATTGAGGAGTAATTGTAACTACATGACTTGCATTAATCGAGACTTGTACGATCGAATTGCCTGAATAGGTCCAGTTTAATTCATTATCAGCATTATCCGGATCTGAGACATAAGCATCCAGATCAAATGTTGTAAAACTTTGACCCTGCCCAATTTTTTGGTCCATTGGACTGGTACGTGTAATTTGCGGCTGTCCGTTTACTGTAAATACTACAGCCACATTATCGGTAGCACCGTTAGGATCCGCAGCTGTAAATGTGATGGTTTCCTGCCCATACCAATTGGGAGATGGTGTGCTGATTGTCGCTATTCTGTTTGAACTAATATTGACATTTAAATTCGAATTTCCGGATGCGGACCAGGATATTTCTGCGTCTGCATCATCGGGATCAGCAACAAAATTATCCAAGCTAATAGTGGTGAATGTTCCTCCCTGATTTATTGTCTGGTTTGAAATTGTACCTACAACGGGCAAAGCGTTAACAGATAACGTGGCAGCATCGATATCAAAAAACTCATCCGGATCAGTAGCTGTAAATGTTACTGTTTCCAAACCATACCAGCTGCCAGAGGATGGCGTAATGGTGGCAATCTTACTGGCATTAATTGATATAGTAAGTTCACTATTATTCGAATAGGTCCATTCTATTTCACTATCAGCATGATCGGGATCTGTAACGTAATTATTCAAATTAATTACAAAATTTTGACCCTGGTTCACGGTTTGGTTGGGTATATTTGTGACATTTGGGATGGCTGCACTTACTTCCGCTGAGTAATCACTTTCTAGCCCTGATGAATCGACCGCTTTTAAACGATAATAATATCGCGTGCCCGGTACAATATCGGTGTCGATGTACTCAGTATGTGGATGGATAGTAGTATCAATTTGGGTTGTTGGCAATGTATGCGTGTCCCGAAATATTTTATAATAATGCATATCCGATTCGGTATTGGGATCCCATAATAAACGCCACTGCGTTGTTTGGCTGTAACCAATTGATACAATTAATAAAAGAATGCTTATATATAGTTTACTATTTAACATCGAAAATTACTTCCTCTGATATTGGATATTCCTGATTATTTAGAATACATGTAACTTTAAATATATATTTTCCGCTTTTTGTAGGTTTCTTTATTCTTTCAAATGCGGATTTTTGTGGTGTTTTATTAATTTTGCACCATTTGTTTTTAGAATCCAATTTTACATAAATATTATATTCGGCATTCTCTATAGTTTGCCAGGATAATAATAATTCATTTTCTAGAGCGCTCATAAATACTTTGCGTTGGACATTGGGGGTCTTTGCAGCATATGAATATTTAGGTTTTTGCCCGGAGTAATTATAACTTTTAACAGGATTATTAAATTTAAAAGTAAAACCAACTTTATGAGTCATGCCTAAATCTTCAAGACTTCCAAACGTATAATTTGTTACCAGTCTTTGTTTTAGTATAAAACCAAAACCGTATGATGGATATAAAGAACGTGCACTGGAATACTGGTTTCCGAGGCGCAGAAAAAAGGACTGCTGGAAATTATACTCGATTCCGGTATAAAGATTGAGCTCAGTGTCAGATGATTTAACAATGTCTGCGGATAGCGTCAATTGCCTGTTCATAATCTGATATGCAAATCCGCCGCGAAATATTAGTGGAATTTCCTGACTTAGTTTGTCATATCTTACCTTATCGCCAAGGTTTTGTACAGATAATCCGAGTGTAAGATTTCTTATAGCGGTATGCATAAAAAGACCAAGATCGAAAGCAAAACCGGTTGCATCATATTCGGCCAACTTATCCTGAAAGTATTTAGCGGCTATACCAAGATAGAATGCTCTCTGAATTTTATAACCCAAACCTAATTGCACAACACTGCTGGATACATCGAAATCTTCCGTAGCTTGGCCATATTGATCTTTGCCTTGAATGGAAGGCATCCACATGTGTGTAATCGAAAAACCGATGGCCATATTATAGGTCAATTTTTGACCATATATGATATTATCAATTCGAATATCTTCAAGCCATTCCGCATGGTTTAAACTGATTACTGTGTTGTTTAAATTTGGCAATCCGGCTGGATTATAAAGCATTGCGTTTTCATCGTTTGCCAATCCTGTATAGGCTTCAGAAATGCCGCTGACACGGGCGCTTGCGGGGAATCTAAGCAACAAATTGCTTGCTGATCCGGCCCCAACACTTGAATTTTGTCCCCAGGTTAAAACCGGAATCAGTAGTAAAATTAAAAAATAGTATATATATTTCATTTGTAATTTCCTCATTCTCTTGAGCAGGTACTACAAGAGGTATGCCAAAAAGAAAAGATGTGTCTAAAATTGCTACAACAGCAATTTTATTGTAAAAATGGGGGTGATTTGTAAATAACTTGCACAAATAAATGAAGAATTTAAAATTCAGAAAAATGTGAAAAATTTTAAGGAAAAATTAGTGGAAAAATAATTCACACTTTTTATACATAAAGCAGAAATTGAATTAAAATAAAAAAAGGCATAATACTGCTATTATGCCTTTCTCAAATAAATAGGGAATATAATTATTTAAATGCCGCTTTCCAGTATTCTCTGCGCATCCGGGCAATAGCAGAAATGGATATTTGTTTGGGACAGACAGCTTCACATTCGCCGTGATTCGAACAGGCGCCGAATTTTTCTTCATCCATTTGGGCTACCATGTTCTCAATTCTTCGTCCGGCTTCCGGGCGCCCCTGGGGCAGAAGGGCATACTGAGATACTTTAGCGCCGACAAATAATGCGGCAGAAGCATTTGGGCATGCAGCTACGCAGGCGCCGCAACCGATACAGGCTGCCATATCCATAGCTTCATCGGCATTTTCTTTTGATACGGCAATTGCACTGGCTTCAGGTATACCTCCGGTTCTTACTGAAATAAAACCCCCTTTAGACATGATACGATCCAACGCGCTACGGTCAACAACCAAATCCTTTAAAACCGGAAAAGCTTTGGCACGCCAAGGTTCAATCATAATGGTATCGCCATCTTCAAAATATCGCATACGCACATCACAGGTAGTCATACCGCTTCGTGGGCCATGAGCTGTACCATTTATAACCACCCCGCAAGCGCCGCAAATACCTTCACGACAATCATTATCAAATTCAATGGGTATGTCATCTTTTTTAATTAAGTCTTCATTAAGAACATCCAGCATTTCCAAAAAGGACATATCAGGATTTACATCATTCACTTTATACTCTACGAATTTACCTTTTTCTTTTGAACCATTCTGGCGCCAGACTTGTAATTTTATGTTAATATTTTTCTTTTCCATTTCCGGCCTCCTTTACTTATAGCTGCGCTGGGTTAATTCAACATTTTCAAAAACAAGATCTTCCTTGTGTAATTCCCATCTGCCCTGATCCTTATATTCCCAGGCAGCGACATAGGTATACTCATCATCTTTTCGCAGAGCTTCACCTTCCGGCGTCTGGCTTTCTTCACGAAAATGACCGCCACAGGATTCGGCACGCTGCAGTGCATCTCGAGCCATTAATTCACCCAGTTCCATGTAATCAGCAACGCGGCCGGCAAATTCCAAATTTTTATTTAGCGTATTCATTTCACCGGCGACTTTAACATTTTGCCAGTATTCTTCTTTCAATTTAGGTATTTCTTCAATTGCTTCTTTAAGTCCTTGTGCATTGCGTCCCATGCCGACTTTATTCCAGAGGATTGTTCCCAGTTCCTTATGAAATTCTTTTACGGTTTTATTACCATTTATGGATAATAATTTTTCGTATTTTGATTTGGCCTCATTAGTGGCGTCTTTAAAGGCCTCATGATTAGTATCTGCTTTCTTTAAATCAGTGCCAGCCAGGTAATCACCGATTGTATATGGAATAATAAAATAGCCATCAGACAGCCCCTGCATTAACGCGCTGGCCCCTAAACGGTTAGCGCCATGATCTGAAAAATTTGCCTCACCTAATACATGTAAGCCGGGAACATTACTCATTAAATTATAATCCACCCATAAACCTCCCATGGTATAATGAACAGCAGGAAATATACGCATGGGCGCTTTGTACGCATCTTCATCTGTAATATCTTTATACATTTCAAAGAGATTTCCATAACGTTCTTCAATTATATTTTTGCCAAAGTCTTTTATGGCATCTCTAAAATCCAGATAAACGGCTAATCCTGTATCTCCAACACCACGGCCTTCATCGCAGACTTGTTTAGCATTACGCGAGGCTACATCACGGGGAACCATATTACCGAAGGTTGGATATTTACGTTCCAGATAATAATCTCTATCTTCTTCAGGTATTTCATTGGGCGGACGTTTATCATCTGCTTTTTTGGGTACCCAAACCCTGCCGTCGTTTCGCAGGCTTTCACTCATTAAGGTAAGTTTGGATTGATAATCACCTGATTTTGGAATGCAGGTTGGATGGATTTGTACAAAACAAGGGTTACCAAACAAAGCGCCTTTTTTATGAGCCCGCCAGATTGCGGTTGCGTTAGAATTTACAGCCAGTGTTGATAAATAATAAGCGGTTCCGTAACCGCCGGTTGCCAGAACGACGGCATCGGCAATATGAGATTCAAATTCGCCTGTGATAAGATTTCGCGTAATTATGCCCCGGGCTTTTCCATCAATTAAAACAAGTTCGACCATTTCCTGCCGGGGAAACATTTGTACAGTTCCTTCGCCAACCTGCCGCATTTGGGCGCTGTAGGCGCCGAGGAGTAATTGTTGACCCGTTTGTCCCCGGGCATAAAAGGTTCGCGAGACCAGCGCGCCGCCAAATGAGCGATTGGCAAAATAACCGCCGTATTCGCGGGCAAAAGGAACACCTTGAGCCACACACTGATCAATAATACTATTACTGGTCTGGGCAAGACGATACACATTAGCTTCACGCGCACGATAATCGCCGCCTTTGATAGTATCATAGAATAAACGCCAAACGCTATCACCGTCATTCTGGTAATTTTTTGCCGCATTAATACCCCCCTGTGCGGCAATACTATGCGCACGACGGGCGGAATCTTGTATACAAAAGTTTTTAACTTTATAACCCAGCTCACCCAAACTTGCCGCGGCAGAAGCGCCGGCTAATCCTGTACCGACGACAATGATACTGAATTTTCGTTTATTCTTGGGATTCACTACTTTCATTTCAAATTTATGTTTATCCCATTTTTCCGCTAAAGGACCGCCAGGAATTTTTGAATCTAATCTCATACTGTCCCTCCTGAAATCATAAAAATCCATGTGGGAAGAAATACAAATCCTAAAGACATCAGCACTGCAAATACACTGCCCAGGCCATATGCAAATGAAGTAAATCGTTTACCGTACAAACCAAGCGATTGAAAAGCACTCCAAAAACCATGACTCAGATGAAATCCAAGTAAGACCATTACCACTGTATACAAAACCACATTCCAAAAATCAGAAAAGTAGGTATAAACAATGGCATATAAATCACGGATTTCATGATCATATCCCTGTGGTGTGTACATAATAACTTTTCCAAATTTAAAATGCAGAAGATGTAATACCAGAAAGATCAGAACAACCACACCAGTATAAATCATAGTAACTGATCCGAGTGATTTTTTACTATTCCCCTTCTGGTCGATCACCTTTTTATATCGTAATGGTCTGGATCGCCAATTTCCAATTTGTATAACAATAGCGTATGTAAAATGAATAATAAAAATCGCTGCCAGCATAAATTCTGCAACATAAATAGCGTTACCGGCTTGCTGGGTAAGAAAATGGGCGTACTTATTAAACGGATCTCGGTCAGGATTCAAAAGCGTGAGATTACCAATAAGATGAATCACAATAAAACCGCATAACATTAATCCGGAGGCGCCCATGAAGATCTTTTTCCCAAGCGAAGAGAATAAGGACATGGATATTCTCATGATTGATGCTCCCTGAATGATTGATACAAAAGGTTAGGTTGAAATATCATTTTTTTATATATAGAATCTGATATAAGAATAGATTTCATAAACCCCTGAAGGTACCGGAATTATATTGAAAACAGTTCAGTACAATATAATACATTTATCAAACATCAGCAATCATATTTTTAGCATTTTAAATGTAATCAATGCATTATTGTTTTATAATATTTTTAAATGTGATTGTTTTGTCCTTACCGGATAATACATCAAAACTAATCCGGCCAAGCAGCAATCCTTCTTTGGTGATGACATTTATACGCCACTCGCCATTCTGCATATTTTTTTTATAGGAATAACCTCGATAGCCGCCATCCCGGCCGCCGCTTATTTTATAGCTAAGTCGATCAGTAGTTTTCCATTCATCAGTTTGCTCATCAAAAATCTGCCACTGGTGTATTATTTTCTTATTAAGTTCGGTTGGGGCAAATACCGCAGCATAGCAGTAAACGGTATCACCGGGATGGTAATGGAAATCATTATCTGAGCTTTTCCAGATATGATACCAGGGACCTTTTTCAAATATAACCTGATAACCTTCTTCAATGCGGCTTACATAATGATAGATGCCAGCATCTTTAAGCGAGAGCGGGACCGGCGGAATCCAGTTTAAAAAATAGAGTACATTTAGAAGAAAAAATATGGAAATAATAATTATAGTCATCTTTTTAAACTCATCAAATGTACGTTTACCTGATTTATTGATGATGAAATACAATAATCCAATAACCCATCCCAAGCTGATAATACCGCTTAAGATAAAAACGAATGTATTCATTACCTTTAAAAGAACAGGAATAAAAAAGATGAAAAATGAAAAGGTAGCCAAAAAATATAGTATGAACTGCAGTTTTAAATTAGTTAAGCGATTTTCTATGAATTCGTTACCAATTAAAATGATTATTAGAAATCCAAGAAACAACCAATTTTTTGTTAATGCGGCGCTTTTAAAATAAAAGACGACATAGGAGCTAAATAATCCACCGAGGAAAAATTGTATTCCCATAGGATACCAGTTTTGATAATTTAATATCCATTTTTTCGAGATCACACCGTCATTAATAAAATTGACAAGTATCAACATACCGCCAAGCAGGGTGATATAAGCCAGCAGTATTAAATTATCGCTCCACAAATCAATCCGGGTCAGGGTAACGCTATCCCAGGTAAATCCGGCTGTAAAAGAAGCGACCGGTAAAAAGCGTTTATAATTTTTATAGAAAAGCGTAGTACGTTGGCCAAGTTTTGAATCTTCCAGTTTGGCTCTTATTTTCGTTGAATCCATTCTTTAATATTCCCTTGCTAATTCTTCGGAGGATAATGATTGGATAATTTAAAGACTATAATAATGGCAACCAAGTTAAATTTTCCATTAATATTGGAGCATCGTAGATTATCGTTATACAAAAATCGTATGAAAATATCCTTTACTTTTTGTGCTTTGCTTCACACATGGTAAGATATTATTAGATAAATTTTATTTGATTTTTTGATTAATAATTAGCATTTTAATAATTAAGATTCAATCAAAAGTTTGATCTAACAAGTAATGATTAAGGAATATTACTTAGTAAGATTTCCTCTTAGTAGAAATTTTTAACATTATCATAAATTTCGATTTTATTTCGAAGAAACATATCCGAATTTGTCATCTCAACCTGACAAGAGAGATCCTACATACCTTTTTGATTGGAGAGATTATGAACAGTCGTAAAGTAATCAATGGAATCGTACTTTCTTTTATTTTAATTTCCTGCAATTTTGCCCAATCCAATGTAGAACCGCAATTTGCTAAGGGGGAATTGTTAATCACCTTCAGTGAAGATGCAACTGAGAATGATATTGCCCAAATTCTTAAAAAGTATAATATGAAGAGAGACCGGGCATATAAGGTCATCAAAAAGACATTCCTGGTTAAAGATCAAAATATTCAGCAGAGAACCCTTGCCGGTGTTAATGATGCACAGCAGCTGCAGAATATGGCTGCGAATCTGAATGCCGAAATTGGGGTAATTCATGTTCAGCCGAATTATCGGTACCAGGCCATCAGGCTTCCCAATGATCCCGGCATCCAGGGTGTCTATGCGATGAATAATACGGGTCAAACAGGTGGTAGTGATGATGCGGATATTGATGCGTTTGAAGCATGGGAATACTCAACCGGAAGTGATGATATTATAGTTGGTATTATCGATTCCGGAATAGATTTTGATCACCCTGATCTGGCAGATAATATGTGGATAAATCCCGGTGAAATTGATGGCAATAATATCGATGATGATGGCAATGGATATGTTGATGACATTTATGGCTGGGACTGGGCTTACGGTGATGACACGCCATCAGATTATTGCGGCCATGGAACACATTGTGCCGGAACTGTCGGTGCAGTTGGGAACAATGATATTGGGGTGGCAGGTGTATCATGGCATGTTAAACTAATGGCCCTTAAGTTTTTGGATGATTATGGCAGTGGTTTTACTGCAGATGCAATTTCCGCAGTTGAATATGCTGCTGAAATGGGGGCTGCTCTAACCAGTAATAGCTGGGGAGGCGGATCCTATGATAATATGCTGGAAACAGCGATAGCCAATGCCAATATACTTTTTATTGCTGCTGCCGGTAACGATGATATGGATAATGATGTCTATCCGCATTATCCATCCAGTTACGATTTAGATAATATTATAGCTGTCGCGGCGACGGA
The DNA here is from genome assembly GCA_016928315.1 of Calditrichaceae bacterium. Classification (GTDB taxonomy): domain Bacteria; phylum Calditrichota; class Calditrichia; order Calditrichales; family Calditrichaceae; genus JAFGKZ01. The sequence continues at coordinate 11,683 of JAFGKZ010000057.1, read as the reverse complement.
TCATAACGATTATAAAGCTTACTTTTCATGCTATGGTTTAGAATCCGTTGATTTAGCAGCGCCGGGTTTGGATATTTTATCGACCAAACCGGACAACTATACCGATATTTCTTTTGGTATACCGGGATGGGGTCTCAGTTCTACTTATTATGGTATTATAAGTGGTACGTCAATGGCTACCCCGGCAGTCAGCGGGGCGGCCGCATTAATCTATAGCCGGAATAAAAACTTATCCTGGAATGAGGTTAAATCAATCATTATGGATAATGTTGATCCAATACCAGCTATGAATGGTATTACTGTTTCAGGCGGCAGATTAAATATTTTAAACGCAGTATTGGATGTGGGTACAGGTATTTCCGCTTCAACGGATACGCTGGATTATGGATTAATCGGTATCGGTGAAACAGTTACCAGGACTATAAGTTTTACCAACTGGACTGATTCACTGGTTGCTCTTGCGGTTGAACCAAATGAAAGCGTTTTTAGTCCGGTCACTTCTTCAATCGATATTCCTGCCAAAGAATCTGTAAACCTGGATATTGAATACGTTCCGCTGGCTGTCACCTCTTACACCGGATTATTAACATGTAGTTACGAAGATTCTGTTTTTGAAATCACTTTATTAGGACAGGGCGATTATCTTCCATGCATCGAAACGAGTCCCGCAGCGCTGGAATATGAATTAACTGGTTATGACTCATTGGAGCAAACAGTTACAATCAGTAATTCGGGTACGGTAGATTTATCTTGGAGTATACAGGGTTATCTGAATAATTCTATCCAAATGGATCGATATCCCCAATCATTTTATGAACTATTACCGAAAGGCGCAGTGGACAGCCGGGTTGGTAGAGATGTAAGTATTAATAGCGGTGGTCCTGATCAACACGGTTATAACTGGGTGGATAGCGATGAGGAAGGTGGATTGGCCTTTGACTGGATTGATATTAGTACTACGGGCACAGCAGTAACAGGAATTAGTGATGATAATTTTGCAGGACCTTTTAATCTAGGATTCTCATTTTCATTCTATGGAGAAATGTTTGAACAATTCTACATTGCCTCAAATGGTTTTATAGGATTTGGTCCAACAGATAACTATCAGGCCCAGAATAATGATCCATTACCCAAAATATCAGCGCCTAATAATATTATAGCCTGGTGCTGGGATGATTTGGCAATTCGGAGTGGAAAGATTTATTATCAGTCATTTGAGAAATATACAATTATTCAATTTGAAGACTATGGTGAGTATGGCGCTGAAGGTACTGTAGATGCTGAGGTGATTTTATTCAGAAATGGTACCATATTATTACAGTATCTGAATTTTGAAAATAGTTTTGATACGATCCATGCAAGCGTAGGAATTGAGAATCAAACCGGTGAACAGGGACTCGAAATCGTTTTTAATAATTCATTTTTACATGACTCTTTAGCCGTTCAGATTAGTAAGAGTAACTGGTTATCTGTGGCTCCGCAGGAAGGTGTAATAACCCCGGGCAGCGATATGCAATTGACTGTTGAAGCTAATTCAAAAAATCTAAATGCCGGCACATATTTTTCTTATTTGCAGATTTATAGTAATGATGCCGATCGAAGTCCAAAAAGTATACCTGTAAGAATGACTGTTGATGCTCAGTTATTTACCTTCTCTGTAAACATGAGTATTTATGAGCAAGTAGGCTATTTTAATTCAAGCCTGGACGATTCCGTTTTCATCTCAGGCGCCTTTAATGATTGGGAAATTCAGTCCATGTATCACCTTACCGATGCTGGAAGCAGTGTCTATGAGGGTACATTTCCGCTCTATGGTGAAATTGATGAAGTCATCGAATACAAATATTTTATTAAAACAGGAGACAGAAGATATATCCCCAATGCCGGTTGGGAAGATAGTGTTGGCATTTATAGCGAAGATGCTGGAAACCGGGGGGTTATTCTTACAGGTTCACCGCAGACAATTCCAACGGTATATTTCAATAATAACGATGTGGGCTGGGCGAGCATATCAACCGCACCTGACAGCATAAATGTTACTCTACTCCAGGGCGACAGTACAGAGGTTGATTTAACGCTATACAACAGTGGTGAAGTGGATCTCATATGGAATGCTGAAATTAGCAGAAAGATAGATCTTGAATCCAGTATATTGTCCGGGTCCGTTAAATTTAGAAATATTATTGATCAACCATTTACCCATGAGGACTCCCTACAGCTCGCTTTATTATATCAATCCGGTACGAAATTGATAAATCCACCGATTCATTCAGAAGAAACTGAGTTTTTTGATGGGTTTGAAGATGGAACATTTAATAAATGGAGTATAGCAGGGGGATATTACACGCGCGAAGTTACTACGGAAACGGCTGCACAGGGTAAATACAGTTTTAAACAAAATGGTGAAGGCGATCATTTTAGTGGTGTGTACGCAAATTATGCCAACAGTACCCCTGAGAATATAAGTTTTTATGTAAGGCCAACATCTACTGATCCTCATTGTTATGTAGTTATTGGGAATGAATATATCCAATCCGATGCCGGTATATTTTTCTTCTATGCCGTGGATAATAGGTTCCGGGTTTATGCCAGTTCCTATAATATAATCGAAGTACCCTATATTCAAAATGAGTGGTATTTTATAGAATTAAAAGATGTTAATTTTACCGACAGAACATTCGATTTTTATGTTAATTCAGAACTTATTGTGGAAAACTTCCCATTTCGTTCTCAAAGTTCAAATTATATTAATGTAATTTATTTATATAATATTTATAGTTCGACAGCTTATTACGATGATATTGCCATAGGCGATTATAATTTTACTCCAATGATGAGTATTAATCCTGACTCTGGCGTCATCGTTGCCCAGGAAAATCAGATCACAAAAATTAAATTGAATGCAAAAGATTTAAAACATGGATTATATGAAAAATCGCTTCTTATCTATTCCAATGACCCGGTGAACCCGACAAAAAACATTCCGTTGTCATTAACAGTCGAAATGAAAGATCCGCCTGAAATGGTGATAAATCCGGATAGTCTGGCTTACACAGTTACGGAAGGTGATAGCATTATTACATTAATCCAGATCGAAAATAAAGGTACCGGTGAGCTTACTTATGAAATATCGGACAAAAAAATATCAAATAATAAACTATTTACACTATCAGCGCCGGAAATTACGGTAAAAGATCACCCAAGTGTTGAAAATGAAGATGTCGGAAATATTATTCCATCCCGTGAATTGAAGGCAGAATTAAATGATTTGGATGGTTCTGTGATTATGTGGGATCTTTCGCATGGGCAGGATAATTATTCTTATTCCTGGTCAGTGTTTATAAATGATTTAATCAGCCGTGGCGCCGTCGTGATCGAAAATAGTAGTCCTTTAACCCCTGAACTTTTAGCGGATGTTGATTTGATTTATACTATTGATATGTATTCACAGTTTTCAAGTTCTGAACTGAATGTATTAAAAAACTGGATTCAGGATGGCGGTTCAATTATTTCCGAAGGTGATTATACAACAACAATATATAGCATGGGCAGCTTGTTAGACATTCTATCTGTTAATATTGAACTGAGTACAAGCGGCGGATATTCGGGTACGAGTACAAATATCTATCCCCATGAAATTACAACAGATGTAAATTCCATTTATTTCTCCGGCCCGACTTCAAATATAATCAATGTAACCAGTCCCGCAGTGCTTTTAGCGGATGATAGCTACGGCTATTCAATGATCGCAGGCAGTGAAGCAGGGTCAGGGAAGATTTTGATTATTACCGATGAAATATTTTATGATTCATACATCAGCCGCGAGGATAATCAACTTTTTGGGAATCAGGCAATCGACTGGCTTATGAATACCAATAACTGGTTGTCATATTATCCAAACGCAGGGATCGTTTCACCAGGTGACATGCATGAAATTAAAACCAAATTGAATGCTAAAAGCCTGGAACAGGATAATTATTTTGCTGAAATCTATATTGAGTCGAATGACCCGGCTAATCCTGAAATAATGATTCCGGTTGAATTTAAGGTTCGAATACCGGATCCACCCAGTATGACAGTATCTCCAGATAGTTTTAATTTGACACTGGATACAGGCGATTCATTAAGTTATACCATGACCATTAGTAATTCAGGTACGGGAAAGTTAAACTGGAAAATAGATGTACAACAGGAAAATATTAACAAAATTACTTCACTGTACAATTATTCTTCATTGTATAGAAAGTATCTTCCAAGCCTGCAAAATATCGATGAATCTGATAAATATAACAACGGAAATCATAAAGTAGGGCCTATCCCAATTGAAAAAATAAATGCAGTTAAAGGAACGAAAAATATCCTGACCTGGACAAGATATACCGATTATTATCAGGAATATCAAAATACTCTAAATGCACTGTCGATGTATTTTACAGATTATACTGTTACAGAAACCATTGTAACAGATTCCGCTTCTTTACGCGCATTATTATCAGTTAGTGATGTTTTTCTTATACCAGAACAGGAAGGCGGATCATCGATAGAGTTTTCCAATTTAGGAACGGCCTGGAGTAAAGTGCTGCAAAAATTTGTAAATGACGGTGGCGTGGTCATCCTCTGCGGATCCTATAATATTACGGAAGGCATACTAAAAAACAGCAATTTAATGAATCTAAGCTATGCTGATATTAATAGTTCCGGGACAATGAATGTATTAAATAATACGCATCCATTAACACAGGGATTTCCTTCATCCATTCCCGTTCAGAATGCTACAACTGCATATTGGATTACGGATACGGAAACTTCAAACTTAGTAAGTTATAATAGTTATACTACGGTAGCGGCTAAAGAATTTGGTAAAGGTCATGTGGTTGTGTTAGGGTATGATTACTATAATTATGATGAATATGCAGCCCGATTAATCGCCAATGCGGTTCAATTGGGATACAATATTAAATGGCTTACAACAAATCCTAATGAAGGTACCGTGGAACCCGGGCAGCAACAAGATGTAGATGTTGTTTTTGATACAAAAGAATTAGCCGGAGGGAATTACTCTGCAGAATTATACTTACAATCAAATGATCCGGATGCGGATGAATTATATATTCCCATTATTCTTACTGTTCATGGCAGGCCTAATATTTTTGTAGAGCCTGACTATGTGAGCTTTGATAGTACCGCAGTAAATGATTCAACATCAAGCCAGATAGAAATAAGCAATACAGGATCAGAAGTTCTGAATATCACAGATATTAGCTTTGATGACACCCATTTTAAGTTAGATTTTATTCCGTTCAGCATCTCTGCAGATCAAAGTGAGATATTGAATATTTACTTTGTACCAGAGGATACGCTGGAATATCATGGTGTTATGACAATCTTGAATAATGATAATACAGTGAATATTAATCTCACAGGCAAAGGCTATTATCCTCCGGAGATAAGTATTTCACCTGACAGTATTAATGTCGCTATACAGGAAGGCGATAGTACGTCAGTAGAGCTGGTTGTTAGCAATTCGGGCATTGGTGGTTTAAACTGGTCGGTATCAGCTTGGACGGGTTCTATTGCTGATAATTTAAATAGTATTGCAACCAGATTTATAAAAGAGTTTAACACCACTGAATTAGTAACTAATACAAATGTTTTTAGTCAAAATTTAACTGTTGATATTGAATCTGAAACCCGATTAAACAATTATACAGATAATGCAAATAACGTTTTAATCTTCAGAAATGAATTAGCCTGGGGATGTAATGTGAATGTCCCAATTCTTGAAGAATTGGGAGCCAATGTATCAATTGCTGGTTCCAGTTCTATGACCAGCTTAGACCTAAATTTATTTGATCTGATTATTTTTGAATCTGATCAACCTTCCGAATTTTATTCGCAGTATGTCGCGAATTTGAGTCGATTTGAATCTTATGTTATGAGTGGAGGTGTTATTGAATTTCACTGTGCCACCAGCAGTAGTTCCAGGTACCCGGAATTACCATTTCCCGGCGGAATGCATTTGAAGTCAAACCCGGAATACGAAGAATATAATTATATTCAAAGATCAGATCATCCTATTTTAGCAGGAGTAAGTGATTCCCTCATTCAGGGTACCTCGGCAAGTCATGAGGGTTTTAAGGATATTCCCGGTAATGCCATAATTATTATGACAAATAGTTATGGCTCTCCAACATTAGTTGAATATACCTATGGAGAGGGTGTCGTATTAGCAACGGGAATTACCTTGGAATATAGTTATAAATATGGGTACAATTGGAGTAAAATTTTACCTAATATGTTTAGTTATGCCCTCAATTTATGTTCAACAACTGACTGGGTGCATGTGAATCCAATTTCAGGGCATTTACTTTCTTCGATGTCAGAAAATGCGAAAGTTAATATTGATGCATCCGGTTTATCATCAGGTATGCACCATGCTGTTCTTACTTTTAAAAGTAATGATCCTCATAATTCCGAAATAAATATTCCGGTAAATCTGAATGTTCTTGCCAAACCTAAACCTCAAATCTATGTGGAAATAGATACTCTTGAAATTGATGTTGATGCGGGTGATTCCACATTAATCCATCTTACAGTTAGAAACACAGGTGAATTGCCATTAACTTATAGTATTTGGAATGAAGAATATGATAGCACAGGCATTGTTGAACAAAGTTGTAGCTATCAGGAACCAATCAATTTTTCCAATACAATTATTAAACAACAAATAGAGTTAAACGATCGGCAGTTATTTAATGAGCAGATTGGTAAAAAGTCGATTAGAAGTATACTTACAAAAAGCTCAGAATCCAATTCCATAATTACTATTAATAATGATAGCGAGATTAATACATCATGGATTCGTATACATCCTGATTCCGGAACGGTATTACCCGACTCAAATGCTATAATTGATATATTTATCGATGCAAGTAGTTTGGAACCGGGTATCCGTATTGCATATATCTTAATAAACCATAATGATCCGGATACCTGTTTAATCGAAATACCATTATGTGTGAATATCAAACTTCCTGATGCTCTTGAACCGGATATAGCTGGATTACCTGTTCAGTTTAAAATGCACCAGAATTATCCAAATCCATTTAATCCCAGTACCACAATCAAGTATGATATCCCTTTATCATCAGAAATATCAATTAAAATTTATGATGTGTTAGGAAGAGAAATATGTACTCTATTTGAAGGTAAAAAGGATCCGGGATATCATAAAATCATTTGGCAGGGAGTTACAAAATATGGGTCAAAAGCTTCAACGGGTATATATTTTATAAGATTTACAAGCAAGAATTATGTGAAAACCAGTAAAATTTTGCTTGTGAAATGACCAAAGAAATTTATAAAAAAGGCCATTAGTTTGATATATATTTGGCCTTTTTTATTTTTACAGTTAACAACGCAGTCTAAATTCTATCTTCATATATCTCAATAGGAATATTTTTCTTTAATTCTTCCATCCATTTTTGATATTCTTTTTCCATTTTAAAGTTTAATGCAACTTCTTCAAGTTTTACCCAGTCATTTTCCAATGATATTTTTCTTTCAGCATTACGTTTATTCAATAAGACAATATGGTATCCAAATTCTGTTCTGAAAGGTTCGCTAATTTCGCCCGGCTGCAATCCCCTTACAATTGATTTAAATTCTGGAATAATTAATTTGTCCGTTTCAAACTCACCAAGAAAACCGCGATCTTTTGTGACATTTTCGTCGTCAGAATACTGCATCGCCAATTCAGAAAAATCTTCACCGTTTAGCGCTCTTGTCCGTAATTGATTCAATTCATTAATAACGCGTTGTTCATCTTCCGGTGTGGGTAATACCTGAATCAGAATATGCCGGGTACGGATTTTTTCTCCTCTGCGTTCAATCATCTGAATTATATGAAAGCCAAACTGGCTTTGTACTATATCAGAAATTTCGCCATCTTTAAGCTGAAAAGCAGCCGTTTCAAATTCAGTAACAAAATCACCGCGGCTAATTAAACCTAAATCTCCCCCTCTTTTTGCAGAAGCCTTGTCATCAGAATATTTCTCGGCTAATGTTTCAAAATCAGCACCGGCTTTAATTTCTGCCAATATTGAGGATGCCTTATCGTATGCCACTGAGAGGGATTCATCGGAAGGTTTAACTATTTTTAGAATGTGTGATATTTCTACCGTCTCCGGCATGCCCGGAAGGCTGTCTTTGTATTGCTTATAAAACTCTTCAACTTCACGGCGTGAAATTTTCATCCCCTGAAAGTTCATGGCCCTGGTTTGCTCAACAAGAAGTTGTTCTTTTATAACAGTGCGGGTGTCTTTGCGTATTTTTTTCATACTGGAACCAAATACTTTTTCCAGTTCACTTTCTGAACCGACCTGATTGATCATATAATTGATTCGTTGATCTACCCGGGCATCTAAAATTTCATCGGCAATCGTTATCGTATCTTCTTCCGCTTTGGTTAGTAAAATTTTTTGTTCAATTAAACGTTCTAACGTATTCTTCATTAAATCTTTAACCAGCTTCTCATTATTACGAACATTTATACGATTTTGAATAATATAGTTTTGAACGTATTGCTCAATTTCAGTTTTCAAAATGATTTCATTGCCTACCACTCCAACAATACCCTCTATTAACTGTTGAGCAATAGTTGGGATTATTAAAAAGGTTATTAGTATTAGTAAAATTTTATTAATCATTGACAAAGCCTTTATTTCTGTACTTTACTTAAATAAGTTTGTATTTGTGATTTATCTTTTAAATCTTTTAAAAGGCGCTCAAGTTCCAATTGGCGTTTTTCTTTTTTCAATCGCAGAATAATTTCATCCTGTACCAATTCTTGATCCTTGATGCTCCCGTTGGATTGTTTGTCTATAAGTTGAATAAAATGATAACCTTGATCGCTGGAAATAGGGCTGGAAATTGCGCCGGTTTTCATCCTGTTAATAACATTAATGAAATTTGAAGGTAACGAGCTAACGGGAAGGTAGCCTAGATCGCCATTAGGACGCTCGGTTGTGGACTTATTATCAAAATAATATTTCTTAATAATCTCCATTAAGTTTTTCGATTCTCGTATCTCGTTAAATATAGCATTATCTTTTTGTTCCATTAATAAATGAACAATGCGAACCATATCATTTTTAAAAATAAATTCCTTTCTATGTTCGGTATAATAATCTTCAATTTCCTTTTGTGGAATTCGATAGTTTCGGTCTATTTTTAATGATAAATACCGTTGAATCAATAAAGATTTATAATACTTTTCAGCTAAAAACTTTTCTCTTTCATCAAGGTTCATCCCATCGTCCAATGCAGCCTGATAAAGAACTTCATCATCAACCCATTTTGAGATTAAATTCTTCTTTAATGCCAGGTTCAATTCAGGATCAATATTTTCCGGTACAAGATAGTTTAACTGGTTTATCAGCAGATAACTATCATTAACCTGGGCAACCAATTCAGCAGATACTTCCGGTTGGCTTTTACAAGAGATAATGCTGATACTAAAAATAACAATAACAATAAATACACCGAAAATGCAAAGATGTTTTGTTAGGTTTTGCATTATAGAGTATCCAATATTATATAGTTTATTTTAGCTGAATATTTGGCAGCCAGTTCTTCTTCCCATTTTTTTCGCTGTTCGGAAGATCGTTCTCTTTTTAATTTTTGTTCGACCTGGCTCTTTACATCTTCAAAAAGTTTGATTCCTTCGGGTTTAAGCTGACCGGTTTTAATAATCGCATAACCCTTTCGGTATTCAATGGGCCCTTCAATTTTATCGGGGCCTATCTCGAAAGCCTTTTTAGAAACCTCTCCCCGGCGTTTAACAGATCTAAAGCCTAAATAACCATTTTTCTGTTTGGTGGATTTATCTTCATTGTATTGCTTTTCCAATTGTGCAAAATCTTTACCGTTCTTTGCCAAACGGGCTACTTTTGCTGCCAGGTTTTTATCTTTAATATAAATCTCCCAAATTTCAATCTCTGCTTCCTGCTTAAATTGATTCGGATTAGCCTCATAATAAGCTAAAAGTTCGTCATCGGTAAAATCCGATTCAAATTCCATTACTTTTTTATTTAATAAAGATAACATCTGTTGTTCAGTAATCTGAGTTAATACTTTTTTAATATCTGGATCCTCGTCATAGTTTTCGCGTGTAGTGATTATTTTTATCATATCATTTGTAGCGATATTCTCAACTTCCAGTTTTAAAGCATCAAGACTTTTAAATTTTGGCAATAAAGATCTAAGTTGATTTTTATAACGATCCAGCATGTTATTTAAAGTCACCTTTCCGCCGTCATATGCAGCAAGAACCAGTTCCTTTTCTTCATCTGTAAAATCATCAGCATTTAAATTATTTCCTTTATTTTTTGCTGTGATGGATGTGATTAAATTTACTATATTTTGTTCATTGACATTATAATTAAACTCATTTCTCACATTTTGACCATTTTCAGTCCAACGTTGTCTTGCTTTCGCTTGATTTTGTGAATATAACTTGTGTTTAATTGTGAGTATGGCATCTCTCTGGTTATTTGGATCATAATTTGGATTATCTCTGCGGTCATCAACTTGAATAACATGATAGCCATACGAGGTCAGAACTGGATCAGACACCTCTCCGGGCGCAAGATTAAAAGCAGCTTCCTGAAATTCATCGACCATTCTTCCCCACGTAAAATAACCAAGATCGCCATTGTTTTGTTTTGCGGAAGGATCATCTGAAAATTCCTGTGCGAGAGAATTTATTGATTCCCCGTTTCTTATTCTTTCTGCGAGCGAAATTGCTAATTTTTCTGCATCTTCTTTTGACCGGCCGGCCGGTGTGCCGTTTTTATCTCCAAATTTTAGTAAAACATGGCTGGCTTTTATTTCAAATTTAATCCTTTCCAGATATTCATTAACTTTTGTTAAATCAATTACACTATCCACCACCATATTCTCGATATATTTATTAAATATCGCCTGATCTTTTCTTGAATTAACCATTTCCTGAAGATTTTCATCCTCATCAATGCCCATATCGTATGCAGCCGCTATTCTTCTTTTATTATCAATCAATTTATTTAATAAATCCATTTTTGCTGCAGAATCGACCTTGGCATAATTATCGACACCCGGAAACCGTCTTTGCAGGGCATCTTTAAATTCTTTTACGCTTAACTCCTGGTTCCCAACTTTTGCAACAGTATCATCTGATAAGCCACAATTGTTTAATAAGAAGAGCGTGATTAGTAAAATAATAACAGACAAAAATTTGTACATCATATCCTCCGGTTTGTATTATAAAATCTGTAATTTAGTTATTTGCCAATACGTGTTGCAATAATTTTTTAGCGAACGACATTTTATCCTCACGGTTATCTCCCAATAAAGCGATTTGGATGGCTAAGTTTTCACGATTTATAAAATTAATCTTCGCAATTTTCTGCTGCATTAGTTTTGGAATAATCTCATCAAAAAATGAATTATCATCCTTAGCCGATTCATCAAAAAATATTTTTAAAAAATTATCCTTTAAAATTATTCGCTCAGCATATAATTGACTGGTTAAAATTTTTAATTCAATGGCATCAAAAAAATTCTTTACTTCGGCTGGCGCAGCGCCAAACCGATCCCGTAGTTCGTGTTTTAAATTTTCTATTTGTTCGATGCTCGAGAAATT
>JAFGKZ010000056.1 GCA_016928315.1 Calditrichaceae bacterium | reverse complement strand
GTAGGTTCAAAAAATTATAAAAAAAATTAAAAATATGACTCCCGCTTTCCCCCCTCAATATAAGGGGGGATGCCGAAGGTAGGGGGTTAAATAATAAATAGGAAGAAAAATGAAATTAAATTTAATAAAATACCTCTTTGTAATTCTGATTTTTACTGGATTCACTCAGGGACAGACCCTGGAAGAGTATTTTCAAATAGCTGCTGATAACAATCCCGGACTTCAGGCAGAGTATAAAGAATATAAAGCTGCTTTGCTGAAAGTGCCGCAGGTTAGTTCTTTGCCGGATCCAACCTTTTCATTCGGTTATTTTATTGAACCAGTTGAAACACGGGTTGGGCCGCAGAAAGCCAAATTCAGCTTGACCCAGATGTTTCCCTGGTTTGGTACATTGAAGGCACAGGGTAATGCGGCTGCAAGGATGGCCGAAGCTAAATTTCAGGCTTTTCTGGATGCAAAGAACAAATTGTATTATGACGTGGCTGCAGCCTATTATCCTATTTATGAATTAAACAGGATAAGGCAGATTGAGCAGGAAAATGTTACTTTGCTGGATGCATATAAAACAATTGCCCTGCAGAAATTCCAAAATGGTGAAGGTACGATGGTTAACGTCCTGCGCACGGATATCATGCTAAAAGATGCCCAAACAAATTTGGATATTCTGAATACAAAGGAAATGCCACTGCTGGCATCATTCAATCAGTTGCTTAACCGTGAGGCAAATGAACCGGTTGCAATTACTGACACACTCCTTGTGATACCGCTTCCGGATAATGCTGTACCGGATTCCATGCTGGTAAATAATCCGAATTTGTTCAAATTTGAATTGCTTTATGAATCACAGCAGGCAGCTGAAAAGGCAGCCTTCAGACAGGGATTACCAAAATTCGGATTAGGATTGGACTATGTTCTGGTCGATGAACGTACGGATATGGATGTACCGGATAATGGTAAAGATGTAATCATGCCTATGGTCTCAATCAGTCTGCCTATATTCAGAGGTAAATACAAAGCCGCCCGTGAAGAAGCAAAACTGATGCAGGAAAGCTATCGATTAAAAAAAGAAGATTTGCATAATACACTGATTGCGAAATATGAGATGATCAAGTTTGAAATAACTAAAAAACAGAAATTAATTGAATTGTACGTTCAGCAGATAGAAGAATCAAAGCAAATGCTGAATTTGTTATATACTGCATACAGTAATTCCGGAAAGGATTTTGAAGAAGTGCTACGCATGGAACAAAAGTTATTGAAATACCGGAAATTAAAGGCCAGCGCGTTGTCAGAATATCATATTGCGCTGGAAAAGCTGAATTACATTACAGCTACACACGGAGAAAAAAAGATTATATTGAAATGAGGTTTAACTATGAATATTTATATTAAGAATATAATGATAATTATTGCGTCGACTCTTACTGTAGGGATCTTATTGGGATGGCTATTATTTGGTGAAGATCAGGAACCAGTTAAAAATCAGCAAACGATGAGAGCAGATAATACCGTAACCATTTGGACCTGCTCGATGCATCCGCAGATACGCCAAACCGAACCGGGTGATTGTCCGATCTGCGGGATGGATTTAATCCCGGTTGAAAACAATGACAATACTGTGAATCCGATGGCCGTCAGCATGTCAAAAACCGCTATGCAGCTTGCGGACATCCGGACTGCCGTAGTACAAAAAATGACTCCGTTGAAATCCGTCCGGTTGAACGGCAAAGTGGAAGCCGATGAGCGATTATTGTTCACACAATCCTCTCATATTCCCGGACGAATTGAAAGATTGACCGTTGACTTTACCGGTGACTACGTAAAAAAAGGACAGGTGATTGCATATATCTATTCCCCGGAACTGGTGACAGCACAAGAAGAACTTTTCGAAGCGAGGAAAATTAAAGATGTGCAGCCCCGGCTTTTCAGCGCTGCAAAGGAAAAATTGAAAAACTGGAAACTCAGCGATGAGCAGATTGATGACATTCTGAAAACCGATAAACCACAGGATAATTTTCCTGTGCTTGCAGACGTTTCCGGTTATGTAACGCATAAAATGATTAATCTGGGGGATTATGTACAAAAGGGAAAAGGTCTTTATCAAATTGTCGATCTTTCCAGAGTTTGGGTCCTGTTTGATGTTTACGAATCGGATCTGGCTTGGATAAAAAAGGGCGATATGGTCAATTTTACAATTGCATCTTTACCCGGGGAAAGTTTTTCCGGCGCTATTTCATATATCGATCCGGTTATCAATCCAAAAACAAGGGTTGCTAAAGCCCGTATGGAAGTGGTTAACAATGACCGTAAACTGAAACCGGAAATGTTCGCATCCGGATTGGTCGATGCAAGGTTATCAAAAGGAAGTAAAAATCTTACAGTACCTAAAACCGCAGTCATGTGGACAGGAACACGGTCTGTAGTTTATGTCAAACATGTATCTGCATCCGGTGTAAATTTTATCCTTCGCGAGGTGACCCTTGGTCCGGCGCTTGGTGATTCCTATATCGTGAATAAAGGTTTGCAGGCAGGTGAAGAGGTTGCCGTGCAGGGAACCTTCAGTATCGATGCGGCGGCTCAGTTAGCCGGTAAACCGAGCATGATGAATCCGGTAGGTAGTATTGTCCTGACCAGCCATAATCATGGCAATCAAAACACAATGGCCGGCGATATGAACGCAGGTAAGGAGCAGAATACAATAGATAAAATAATATTATCGGATAAAGTAAAAACTGCTTTACAGTCATTATATAGTTCATACTTTGAATTAAAGAACAACCTGGTCCAGGATAATTTTGAAGGAGCTGTCCAATCGGCAAAGAATATGAGTAATGTGCTGAATCAAATCCATATGGGAATATTTACTGAAGATGCCCATATGATATGGATGAAATACCTGCCAATCTTACAAGATGGTTTAGGGCATATTAATCATATGCAATCGATAGGTGATTTAAGAAATGAATTTATTGATATATCCAACGCTATGATTGCATTAAGCGAATCCTTTGGCTCAGCGAACGGGGAAGTTTATGTGCAGCATTGTCCGATGGCGAATAATAACAAAGGCGCTGACTGGCTCAGTAAAGAAAAAAAAATAAGAAATCCTTATTTCGGATCGGCTATGCTTACCTGCGGTGAAATCAAAGAAACAATACAGTAATTTTAAGATTACGTGATAATTATATGATATTTTAATAGTTATATAGGTTCAATAACTAAACAAAAGGAGAAAGTTATGCGACATTTATTATTTATAGTATTACCGTTATTTTTAATTAGTTTTGCCTGCTTTCCGGAAAAGCAGGATAAGGCAAATATGAAGGCAGATAAACAAATGATGGAAATGGATCATTCCGTCATGCAAAAAGCTGATTCCATGCAAATGGTCGATGAAAAGATCATCTACTATACCTGTCCGATGGAAGCCCATAAAGCCGTGCACAGTGATAAACCGAGCAAATGTCCGGAATGCGGTATGGCCCTGGTTGCAGGCGTGATAACTTCTGTGGAAGATATGGAGTACTACGGCTGTCCGATGTTGATACATAGCCATGTGCGTTCGGATAAACCGGGAGAGTGCGCCGAATGCGGAATGGCATTGAAACCGATGCGATTAAAAGAGATGAAAGATATGTAAAATTTTAAATTTCACAGCTCTGAACGCAAAATAGATACACTATATAAAGTAAATAATATTATCTGAAAGGATGTCGTCAATACATAATATTTTATGGCATCCTTCCAGAATGTAATACTCTGTAGTGAATCTATTAAATTTTATAATCATGTTACACCTTTGGAGTTTTATAATGATTTTTCAGATTTATATTATTTCAAACCTGGTTATCAAGTTTATAAAGAAGGCTCCTGGATGCGGATTTTTGTTCAAAATTTAACCACAAATTACATGTATGTGTTAAAAAAATACCAGAAATACACACATTATTTTGCTTTTTTTTATGAATGTGAAATTTCAGTCAATTAATAGGGAATATTCTATGGTTTTCAACCGGTCAACCCTGTTTTCTATTGAAAACTTTGATTGGAACACATGTTGCGTAAATATATGGAAATTATTAATCAGGAGGGAATACCGTGAATCATGGTGAACATAAAAAGGAACTGGATAATAATCATCATCAAAACGATGATGACAACATTGATAATAAACAAAAAAATGCTACCGGGCATCAGCCTCATGAGTATAAGGACCATGAAGATCACAGCGATCATGAGAGTCACCACCACGACCATCACAGCCATCATGCCCACATGGTAGAAGATTTTCGTAAACGGTTCTGGATATCGCTGGCAGTAACGGTTCCTATTCTGGCGCTCTCGCCGATGATCCAGCATTTTCTGGGACTGGGGAATTCCATTCGCTTTACCGGCGACCTTTTCATTAATTTCCTGATTTCATCTTTCGTGTTTTTCTACGGCGGCTGGCCGTTTTTGAAAGGATTATATGATGAACTGAAAGATAAAAGTCCGGGTATGATGACCCTGATTGCCCTGGCGATTACGGTAGCTTATGTTTACAGCAGCGCCGTTGTGTTCGGTGTGCCCGGTAAAATATTTTTCTGGGAACTGGCCACACTGGTGGTTATTATGCTGCTGGGTCACTGGATCGAAATGCGGTCGGTGATGGGCGCATCACGCGCGCTGGAAGAGCTGGCCAAATTGATGCCTTCAGAGGCTCATAAATTGATGGAAGACGGCAGCGCAAAAGAGGTGCCCCTGGATGAACTGCGTTCTGGCGACAAGGTTCTGATTAAACCCGGTGAAAAAATTCCTGCAGACGGCAATATAACGGAAGGAGATACAACGGTAAATGAAGCCATGATCACCGGTGAATCCAAACCTGTGTCAAAATCCAGGGGGGATAAGGTAATAGGCGGCGCTATTAACGGCGAAGGTTCAATAACTGTTGAAATAGATAAAACCGGTAAAGATTCGTTTCTCTCACAGGTTATCGATATGGTGCGCGAGGCTCAGGCAAGTAAATCCAAAACGCAGAATCTGGCGGATAAAGCGGCTTTCTGGTTAACGATTATTGCCTTATCAGCGGGTGTTATAACCATGTTTGTCTGGCTGGCTATTGTACATGAGAGTTTTGTATTTGCTCTTGAACGCACCGTTACGGTAATGGTGATCACCTGTCCGCATGCGCTGGGTCTGGCTATTCCCCTCGTCGTAGCGGTATCCACAGCGATCTCCGCAAAGAATGGTCTGTTGATACGCAACCGGGCGGCTTTTGAAGCGGCGCGCAACCTGCAAGCTATAATTTTTGATAAAACCGGTACGCTCACACAGGGAAAATTCGGCGTAACGGATACGGTGGTCTTAAACGGCAAGCTGGATGAAAAAGAACTGCTGTCCTATGCGGCGGCAGTTGAACAGAATTCGGAACACCCTATTGCCAAAGGTATTCTGGAATCTGTGGAAAATTTTAAAAAAGTATCGGATTTTAAATCCATTTCCGGAAAGGGAGCCAAAGGCAAGGTGGAAGGAAAAGAAGTTATGGTGGTCAGTCCGGGCTACCTTCGTGAAAATGACATTAAATATTCCAATGGTAAAATTGATGAATTGAATTCACAGGGTAAAACGGTCGTATTTGTACTTGTGGATAATGAACTTCAGGGCGCCATTGCTCTGGCGGATATTATACGCGAAGAGTCCAAAGCGGCTATCGCCCAGTTGAAGGAAATGGGCATTCAGGCCATGATGCTGACCGGCGATAACAAACAGGTAGCCGATTATGTAGCCAAAGAGCTTGGTCTGGACGATTACTTCGCCGAAGTTCTGCCGAATGAAAAAGCGGATAAGGTCAAGGAGGTGCAGTCCCGCGGGATGGTCGTGGCCATGACTGGCGACGGTGTAAATGACGCGCCTGCTCTGGCTCAGGCCGACGTCGGTATTGCCATAGGCGCCGGGACCGATGTGGCAGTGGAAACGGCGGATATTGTACTGGTTCACAGCAATCCCCAGGACGCTGTGGATATTATCGCACTGTCGAAGGCAACCTATCGCAAGATGGTGCAAAATCTGGTTTGGGCGACCGGTTATAATGCCTTTGCAATCCCGCTGGCTGCCGGTGTTTTAATTACATACGGCATTATTCTCAGTCCGGCTATGGGCGCTGTGCTCATGTCGCTGAGTACGGTTATTGTAGCTATAAATGCCAGGTTTATAAAAGTTAAATAATCCTTCAGAGGTTTGTTATCATTAGCTTTGGGTACAGTCTGATAAAACCGGTATAATCATGTTGTTTTTATGCGGAAAATCTCTTAGGTGAGCGCTGAAGTATATCAAATCTTTTCCAATGCAAATGAATTTTATAAAAACTATTTTAATTGCCACAAAATAATCGAATCAATATAAAAATTTTATGCATAAATAAGAAGTGCATTTGTTACTCCCAGATTTGTATCAGATTACTTTTTTTACGCGCTAGTTTTTGGGGAAATTATTATTTGTCTTTTTTTACAAAATAGGGAAATGTGACTGTATATTCGCTGAATGATTCGCTGGTGAATGTAACTTTAATACGCCCGCCATGCATCTTCAATTTCTTTTTCACCATATCGAAATCATTCATAATTTCCATACCCTCGGTGGTGCCAAGGTTTTCTGAAGTTGAAAAATCGGGTGTGAAGAAAAGACGCATCACATCGATTCCCGGATGCATACTTTCTTCCACCGTTTCCGGGGGACCCAGTTTTTCCATCTCAGCGCTTACGGATTCCTGCAGCAATCGTTCAATACGCATAATATTGCCGTCATGTCTGAATATAAGTACAAATGATTTCTTTTCGAATTTGGATTCAATTTCAATGGTTGCAAAAGGATTTACATTAAGAGATTTTCTCTTTTCACTGCTCTCAATACCAAACTCGATAACAAATCGCGTTAATACAATCAAAAATTCTTTAACAATTTGTTTGTATTTGAATGGGATTGACATATTATTGAATTTATGATACTTCAATTGAATCTTTTTATCCGTTGAATCAGTCAGATTCTTTATGATATTCTCAATGAGCCGTATTAACAATCCGCCATCAAAACGTCGTGTAGTGCGTATCGAATTATTTAATCCTTTAATATGTGATAACAGGTCTTTGATCTCATTGAGCATCTTCTGCATCTTTCCCAGACGAATAACAACCGGGATAAAATCCTGACCGGATATATTTTCCCGGCTTTTTATCTCGTCGACTTCATCCTTAAAATCAGACGATTCTTTTGTAAAAAAGTCAAGATCAAGGATCATTGCCGTACTGTTAATATGGTAACAGGATTTTGCGATTTTTGTAAATACAGCGGCATGATCTGTAGTGGATTGTGTGGATTTTAATAATTTATCAATATGATTGAGTTCATATTCAATAACAGTGATAAATTCTTTTAACAAGGGCAGTTCAATATGCAAAAGGCTCAACAGCCATTGAATTTGACGTTTACTCCATTTTTCAAAATCAGCTAATTTTTTAGTCTGCTCAACCTGTGAAGTGATATCCGAAATCATACCCATTACATAATTGATACGACCTTCCTCACGGATACGTTTAAATTTAAACGAAAGGTGTTTGGAAGCCTTCCACATGCCATTTTCATCAGAAAGATGGAGTTCAATTTTTTTTAACGGATTCAGATCGGCAATTGTCATTTCATCATGTTCTTCCATGAACATAAAATTGAGATACTCCTGCGCTTCCTCCAGAGTTTTTTCAGATACCTTATTTTCCAGTAACTCCAAAAAAGGACGGTGTGTAACAGTTTCTGGTTCAAAGATATCTGAAAAAAACTTTGAATGGGAAGCATCCAGAATCAATTCAGGATTAAGAAAAAATATTCCGGTATCAAGGGCATCTAATATTTGCAATAACTGATGTCTGGATGAACCGAAATTATCTGAATAATTCCGAGTATCAATCTCTATTTTATCACTCGCTTTATCCATAATCATTTCTTCGGTTATTCCTGTTCCAGTTTGGTAAATGCAGAATCATCCCTGATTTCCCCCGATTCAATACTACTCGAGGCAGACGACTAGAAATGATTGGAAATTATTCCATGTAATCGGAATAACAAATGACTGTAAATCTTCGGGCATTGAGATATCGCGGGCATGGCCCTCTACAACTACAGGAACAGAAATCATAAAATCGCTGCCATAGGCGGTTCTGACATTTCCTGAAATTGTATTGGCGATTTCACCGATCAAATCTTTAATATCATCGTCTGTGAGATCGTCGGTGTGCAAAATAACTTTACCCATCTGCTTTAACATTTCTGCTGAAGCAGTAATATAAATACTGCCTTTTCTCTTACCAGATATACCGATAATACCGGTATAATCTAAAACAACAGGCTCATCGCTTTTTATGTAGGGAATACCTGTTACGGCTTTTTCATCAGTAACTTCATCAAAATAGTTTAATGTACTATCTATAAAGAAGTGGAGATCGGTCTCTTTCATTTATTTTTACTCCTCTAATTTTATTTGGATATCAATTTTGCAAAAGCAGCCTGCAATTTATCAGGTGAAAACGGTTTTGTAACAAAACTTTTTGCACCTAACTTTATTGCCTGAATACCGGTACTCTTATCGGAAAGAGCAGTGACTGCAATTATTTTTACATCAGGATCAATCTTTAAAATTTCCTCAATCACACTCAGACCATCCATTTCCGGCATCACTATATCCATAGTAACAATGTCTGGTCTCTTCTCTTTAAAAAGTTCAACTGCAGATTTACCGTCAGATGCTTCGCCGACGATCTCCATATTATACTCATCAAGATATTTTCTGATAAGCTTGCGGATAATTGATGAATCATCAACGATCATCAATTTTACTTTTTCACTCATGCATCCTCCTTAAAAGGTGATTATGTTGTAGTTACACAATGTTCATAGTCGATCATATTATTATTTACTTTAATAGATTCAAATGGTTTTAAAGTAAATCTTTTTAAAACCTTATCCATAAATATTATATGATGAATTTTTAAACAATTAATTATCATTTTATGCATTTTTTATTTATTTACTAATTTTTAAACTTTTAATCGACCGTGCTTGTTAGCTGTTTTTTTCTCTGATTTAAAGATCGAATGAATACTCGCCAATCGTTCAATTAAAGTTTCGATCTCATGAATAATGGAACGCATATCTTCCAGCTGCATTACAAGTGAGATAAAATCCGAACCTTGTATCTTTTTTAATTTTAGTAAGCGCTGAACGGAGTCTTCAAATTTCTGCGCTTTACGTTCAAACAGTTTAATTTCCAGCAGGCCGGAGCTATCCTTTAAATTGATCATAACACGCAATATTTTTTTAATCACATCGTGATAATCTTCAGGATTTTTCGTTAATTTTAATAATTTTGCAACATCATCCAATTCACGCTTGGATATCTCCATAAATTCGCGCAGTAAAGCAGGTTCAACGTGCAGAATGCTGAACATCCACTCGACCTGATTTTTCTGTTCAGCTTCTGTTTTTTCAAGCTGCAGAGCCAGTTTTTTCTGCTGTGATACATCATTTACAGAAATAATAAGCGCCGAGATTTTTCCATTTATATCATGAGAACGTTTAAATTTGAACATTAAAAATTCCGAATCCACCCAGTTGTCCATGCCATCCTTTATATTTAATTCTATATCCTGTAGTGGATTCAATTCAACAAGAGTATCCTCATCGATTTTATCATCAAACATTAAATCGATGTATTCTGTTGTACTTTTAAATATTTTTTCCGGAATTTTATCTTTTAATAAATCAGTCAGTACTTTTCCAGCTAAGTTGGCTTCTCCTAAAATCATTTCAAGCGATTTAGAATATTGTCCGCTGATTTCACCTTTAGAATTAATCTGAAAAAGCCCCTCTTCGATATTTAGGAAGATATTATCTGTTTCCTGTTTTGCGGCAATTAACAGATCTCTGGATTCCAGAAGTTTTTCTTCTGCTAATTTACGTTCTCTAAGTTCAGTTTGAACTTGTTCAAATAAATTGGCATTGTTAATTACAGAAGCGACCTGCGAGCAGAAGGTTTCAAATACTTCTACATCGGATTCGGTGAATTCATTAAGTTTATCACTCTGGATATCTAAAACACCGATTAACTCATTTTTATTCATGATGGGTATGGCTAATTCAGATTTGGTTACATCTCTATCAAAATTAAAATAGCTGGTATTCTCTGTAACATTATTACTTAATTCTGGTGCTCTCTTTTGCGCAGCTTTACCGGTTATACCTTGTCCCATTTTAATTACGAGATCCTTTGGATAAATATCTTTATAACCGCCGGCAATACTTTTAATAACCAGACCACCGCGCTCTTCATCCCTGAACATGAGCATAACGTTATAATAATCAAAGGTGTCACGCGCATTGATAACGATATTATTCAGTAAGGTATCCAGATCGAGTTGATTACTGATACGTTGACCGATATCGTATAACAGCCGGGTTTTTGCAGCCAGATTTTTTGCTTCCTGTTGCGTTTTTCTCAGCTTCTTTAAGCTGGCCCGGACATCTTCGGTACGGTCATCGACCTGTAATTTCAACATCTCCCGTTTGATGCGCTCCTGACGCTGCCAGTTCCAGATGAGAACTGAAGAAATTGTCCCAACCAGAAAAATACTGATATAAATGAACCACCAATTTTTCCATAAGGGCGGTTTTATATTAATTTCAACCGATGTACTTCGGTTGTTCCAGATGGCATCATTGTTCGCACCGCGGACATTAAAGGTATATTTACCGCCATCCAGATTGGTATAACTGGCGTAATTTCTGGTTCCGCATTTGATCCATTCTTCATCGAAACCTTCCAATTTATACGCATATTGATTTTTATGCGGATTAACAAAATCCAACGCTGCAAATTCAAAGGCAAAGAAGTTATCCTTATAGGAAAGATTAATCTGTTTGGTCAGATGAATGGCCTGGGCTAACGTTACATTTCTATCAAATTTTTTAAACGATGTGATTACAACAGGGGGCACATGTTTATTCAGCTCAACCTGAGATGGCAAAAACTTATTCAGACCGTTTACACAGCCGAAGTAGAAGTAACCATCTCTGCTTTTTAAATACGATCCGGTATTAAATTCATTACCGCTTAATCCGTCATAAATATCATAATTCTTGTATTTGAGCATTTCGGAAGCGGATGGATCATATTGGATTAATCCTTTATTTGTGCTCATCCATAATTTATGAAATTCATCTTCAATAATACCATGAATGGCGTCATTTAGTAAACCATCATTCATAGTAACACGTGTAAAACTTGATTTATCTGAATTAAGTTTATTTAAACCATGATAGGTTCCAACCCAAATGGCCCCCTGATGGTCTTCATATATACATAAAATTCGATTGTCACTTATCGAGGAAATTTTTTGCGGATCATTCTTAAACCGAGTGCATTGGCCGCTGCTTTTATCCATCACATTTAAACCATTATACGTACCAATCCATATTTGGCCCTGTTTATCTTCCAGGATACATTGAGCCCGATTATCGCATAGACTCGTAAGCTTATCCGGATTATGTTGATAATGTACAAAGCTGTTGTTTTCCCAATCATAACGATTCAATCCGTTCCATGTGGCAATCCAGATATCCTGATCACGATCTCTGTAAATTTGTTTAATGTTATCATTACTCAGACTATTAGGATTTTTAGAATTATGTTGGTAATAGATAAATTTTCCGGTTTGAGGATTTAATCGATTAATGCCTCCGCCATCCGTCCCGCACCAAATATCACCGCCCGGTCCCTGAGTAATTGTTCGAACAATATTATGGTTTAAATTACCTTTACCCTTTTTGGCAAAATAATGTGTAAAACTATTATCTCTTGGTGAATATTGATTAAGCCCTTTGTTGGTTCCAATCCATATATAGCCCTCATCATCTTCGAACAGGCCCCAGACATTATTGTCCGAAAGGCTATTGGAGTTATCTGCTTCATATGATAGATGTGTGAATAAATTTTTACTTCGATCAAATTTATTAATACCATCAAGATAGGTGCCTATCCAGATGATGCCGGAATTATCTTCAATGATAGAGTTAATTAGATGTGTTCCTATGCTCTGCTGGTTGCCCTGTTGATGACGATGAAAATTAAAATGCTCTTCATCTGCCGATTTAACATTCAGCCCAAGTTCAGTTGAAACCCATAAGGTACGCTGAGAATCCATAAATATTTTTTTGATATGATTGTCCAGCAAACCGCGGGAGTTATTCCAGCCCCTACGATACTGAATGATACTGTTATCAGTTTGATTTAACCGGCAAATGCCATTTTGTGTGGCTATCCAAAGATTGTTATCCTTAGCCACATGCAGATCGGTAATATGGTCATCGCAAAGGCTGTATCTGGATTTTTTATCAAATATCTCATAGGTTAGTTTTTGAGTGTCCAAATAGATTAAGCCCGTGTCTTTTGTACCAAGCCATAGTTTATTGTGTAGTCCTTCAACCATTATGGAAAGGGAAACGTTTTTCAACTTTGGATCGATTGTGAAGGATTCGAATAAGTCTGCATCCAGGTTATATTTCTTTAACTCACCGCTCTTTGTAATAGCCCAGATGGTATTATTGGAATCTATTAGAATCTGAATAATAAAATTATCCGTATGATCCTCAGAGTCCTCTGCGTTATTAAAATATGCGAAAAATTTTTGGTAGTAAGGATCGAAACGATTAACACCGCCTCCGGAAGTTCCGATCCATAAATTGCCATCTTTATCTTCATCGATAGATGTAATCCAATTGCTGGAAAGAGATGATGAGTCTGTATTATCATGTCTGAAAATAGTAAAGGTATATCCATCATAACGATTAAGCCCATCTTGCGTGCCAAACCACAAATAACCCTGACTGTCCAGATGGATTGCAATAACTGTGCTATGCGATAATCCCTGATTGATACCAATCTTATCAAAACGAAGATTTAAACTCCGGGCCTGTAAAGAAATTGCTGAAATAACTAAGAATACAAATATGCTATAAAATCTTCTCTTGCCTGAGCGCATCTATATAGTTAATTCCCTTTGTTTTCTTATATTTTAACAAAAAACAGTTTTACTATACATCGTCAGAAATAAGAAACTCATTAATTTTACCACTGATTTTTTATTCAATAGAATTATACGGTTTTTGCATCGGGCCGGCCTTGTCCCGTCATTTCTGTTTGTCTGGTCAATAATCTGGCTATAACAGTACGTTTGCTGCAGCAACTTCGACCTGAAAGCGGGTAAATAAAATGGATTCCTGATATTTGCCGCGGCGAATTCCGGAATGACAAGTTGATACCTCGCAGCTTGACCCGAGGTGGCGCATTTGGTTTTTATCCAACAACAGGATATCCGGGAATAATTCCTAAAAAATGCCGTATTAAAATCAAATAAATATTTTATATTTTAGCTATGAGTGGATATATTCTAAAATAAATTGAGCAGGAAGAATCACAATGAAAATCTACACAGGTTTTGGCGACAAGGGTAAAACATCGCTATTTGGCGGTGAAGTAGTGAATAAAGATAATCCGCGGATTGAAGTATATGGCACTTTGGATGAACTTAACAGTATTATCGGATTGCTGGCTGTAAAAAATACCGATGAATTTGTTCGGGAAATTTTGCAAAATCTGCAAAATGAAATTTTCATTCTATCCAGCGAAATAGCTACCCCCAATGCAAACAGATTAGCCAGATTGAAAAATCTGATTACACAAGATAATATTCGTCATATTGAAAAAACAATTGATGATGTATCTGCAAAACTGAATCCGCTTAAAAAATTTATTCTGCCGGGCGGAACTGAAGCCTCTGCCATAGCTCATTTAGCCAGAACAGTCTGTCGCAGGGCCGAGAGGAATCTTATTAAATTAACGGATCAGGTTCAGCTAAGAGGAGAATTGTTGATATATATCAATCGGCTTAGCGATTTGTTATTTGTATTAGCGCGTTATTTAAACAAGCTTTGCAATAAACCTGATGTTATTTGGAAAAGTTGACATTCATATAAATACATTTTTCCGCAAATAATTTAATTTTTGCATTTATTTTACATTTAACGCCTTTCCAATTAATAATAAAAACCAATAATATATTTTTTATTATTTGGAAAACTCTTATATTTATTAATATAGGATTTTGTCCTAATCGATTATAAATCCAGTCAAGACAGGAACTAAAAAGAAATAATTATCGCATATTTTGGTGGCATAAAAATTGATCAATAACTGAATACCAGTATTAAAGCGGTAATATATAATAAATAATTATTCATATAAAAAACGAGGTGGTCATGGGTAAAAAAATCCTGGATAAACCCTTCGTAAAAGTTGAACCGGAGCTCTGTAAAGGTTGCGGTTTATGTATCGATGCCTGTCCTACCGAAGTCTTAAAATTTCACACAAAATTCAATAGTAAGGGATATCATTACGCTTTTTATCTGGGTGATAATTGTACCGGATGCGGTGTCTGCTTTTATGCGTGTCCTGAACCCGAAGCCATTGTAGTTTACAAAAAAGGTTATGAATATACCGGTGAGGAGGTAGCGTAATGGCAAAGATATTGATGAAGGGTAATGACGCTGTTATACGCGGCGCAGTTCTTTCCGGTTGCCGTATGTATTTTGGTTATCCGATAACGCCGGCCAGTGAAATTGCTGAAGCGGCAGCCAATTATATCCCCAAGGTCGGCGGAACTTTTTTACAGGCAGAGAGCGAAGTTGCGGCTATTAATATGGTCTATGGCGCGGCTAGCGGCGGTATGCGCGTAATGACTGCTTCTTCAAGTCCTGGCATCAGCCTCAAACAAGAAGGAGTATCCTATGCCGCCGGCGCTGAATTGCCCTGCGTAATTGTGGATATCATGCGGGGTGGTCCGGGTCTGGGTAATATTGCCCCGGAGCAGGGCGATTATAATCAAATTGTGAAAGGCGGCGGGCATGGCAATTATAAGTGCCCCGTGCTTGCGCCTAACAGCGGACAGGAAATGTGTGATTTAACCCGCATGGCTTTTGATATTGCTGAAAAATATCGTACACCGGTCTATGTACTTGCCGATGGTTACACCGGACAGATGATGGAACCGGTGGAATTTGGTGAACCCCTGACAAAATTTCCTCGTCAGGATTGGGCGGTATACGGTGATGCAGTTAGTAAACATAATTTGATATCCAGTATTTATCTCGATCCTGAAGAACTGGAGGAACATAATTTAAAACTTCAGAAGAAGTACCAGGAAATTGAGAAAAATGAACTTCGCTATGAAGAGTTTATGCTGGATGATACTGACTATGTCGTGATGGGATTTGGCATTGTTTCCCGTATTTTAAAAACCGTTGTGGAAAAATTACGAGAAGATGGAATGAAAATTGGCCTGCTCAGACCGATTACACTCTTCCCATTTCCTAAAGGAAAAATAGCTGATTTAAGCGAAAGGGTAAAGAAATTTCTGGTAGTGGAAATGAATAACGGACAAATGGTCGATGATGTCCGGTTGGCAGTTATGGGAAAATGTCCGGTTGAGTTTTATGGGAGGATGGGCGGTGTAGTGCCTTCGATGACGGAGTTGTATGAGAAGGCTAAACAATTAGCAGATAGTACGAACTAACAATGGGGAAGATCATGGCTTCTAAGGTTTTACAAAAAGCGAACAGTTTTTATGATCAATACTTCCGTAATCCCAGCGCAGATAAAAAAATGCCGCATTATTGTCCCGGCTGCGGTCATGGCAATGTTCACAAATTTATAGCTGAAGCGCTGGATGATTTTGAAGTTGCCGATAAAACCATTTTTATCAGCCCGGTTGGTTGTAGTGTGTTTGCCTATTACTATTTTGATACAGGCAATATTCAGGCGGCGCATGGCCGGGCTCCGGCTGTCGCGACTGGTATTAAGCGTGCGCATCCCCATAGCATTGTCATTAGTTATCAGGGCGATGGGGATTTGGCTGCCATTGGTACAGCTGAAATTCTTCATGCCGCCAACCGCGGTGAAAATATTACGGTATTTTTTATCAATAATGCCATTTATGGTATGACCGGCGGGCAAATGGCGCCAACTACTTTAATTGAGCAGCGGACAACGACATCTCCAAGAGGACGAAATCCGCATAATGAAGGTTACCCGGTGAAAGTAGCTGAATTGATCAGTCAGTTGCAGGCCCCGGTTTATGTGGAACGTGTAGCGCTGTTCGATAACAAACAGCGGGCAAAAGCCAGAATTGCCGTGCGTAAAGCTATTAAAAATCAGGTTGAAAATTTAGGTTTTTCTCTTGTAGAAATTCTTTCGCCATGTCCTTCCGGCTGGAAAATGGATCCGGTGGATTCAATGAAATGGATTCGCGATGTTATGCTCCCGCAATTTCCATTGGGTGTTTATAAAGATTTAACCAAGGAAGTTAAACCCTATGAAGTACCGGAATTTGCACCTTCGGCAAAGGAAATTAAAGAATTGATTGATATCGTTCCCGATTCCAATAAAAAATTTAAAAAATCGAAAGTAATTGAAAAATATATAAATCCGGAAATTAAAGTAGCAGGCTTCGGCGGGCAGGGTGTTTTGCTTTTAGGAGCGGCTCTGGCTCAGGCTGGTATGCTGGAGGATTATCATGTTTCCTGGCTGCCATCGTATGGCCCGGAAATGCGCGGCGGTACGGCTAATTGTCATGTGAATGTCCGTAATATTCCAGTCGGGTCGCCGGTGGTGAGTAATCCTACCGTATTGATTGCGCTCAATCGTCCTTCTCTGGAAAAATTTGAGCAAGATGTGGAAAAAGACGGACTGATCATTTTTGATAGTTCATTAATTGATCTCGATGTGAAGCGGAAAGATGTGGAAGCGCTGCCATTACCGGCTACCCAGTTAGCGGATAAACTTGGCAATACGCGTACAGCAAATATGATTACTTTGGCAGCGTATGCAGCGTATACGGGTTTATTCTCCAAAGAGACTTTATATGAAACATTGAAAACTGCTATCAAACGTCGGGTGCTAATCGATATCAATAAGAAAGCGATTGACGTGGGTTATGAGTTTGGGCTCACCCATCGGAAAAACTAGTCAACTATAATAGTGGCTATGACAAAAATAATATTTACATCATCCTGAACCAGTTTCAGGAGCTGATGCATTTTATTCTATTTGACAAAGGATTCCGAAATAAATTCGGACTGACGTATCCCGAATTTTTGAGATAGTTCACCTTTTTTCTATCCAAAACAAACATTCCCATTTTTAAGAAGGCAACCATTTATCTAACTTAAAAATTGGAATTTATCTCACTGATACAATATCTCATTACTACTGTAATACCTTGTATTTTAACCAGATAGAAAATTAGTTTTTTACATTTTATCTTGGTATATTTATTGCTAAATAAAACAAAGTTCAAGGGAATTTAAGCATTTATGAATGAAAACTGTGTATCAGGAAAAATATCGGGAATGTCGCTCACGCATTACTTTATATCCATCGATAGCGAAGGGGATTGCAAGGGCTGCGGCATGAGCGGCGTCTGTTCAAGCAAAACGATTGAGCTGGAAAAAACTTCTGTAACGGAAAATTTTAAAGTAGGTGAGAAAATAAGCCTTCAATATGAAAAAGTCATTCAAACGTCAATAATTGTTTACATGCTTCCAATAGCATTTTTTTTTCTTGGGATTATATTGAGTAAATGGTTGTTTCATATCGAAAACGAAATAATACAGTTTCTGAATGCCATGATAGCAACCGGTTTGGCGCTTTGGCTGGTACATTATATTAATAACCATTTTAGTGAATCAAAATTTAAAGTTAATATTAAACCGATCACTTAAAATAGATTAAGTCGAGGATTGCAAATGTTTGACATACTCATACCGGGTTTAATTCTTGGAGGTTTTGCTCTGATATCCTCAACAGGATTATACATTGCCTCAAAGAAATTTTATGTATATGAAGATCCGAGGATTGCGGAAGTCACTGAAATGCTGCCGGGCGCCAACTGCGGCGGCTGCGGCTTCGCCGGTTGTGCGGCCTATGCAGAATATGTGGTACATGAGAATTCTTTGAAAAAACCCTGTCCGGTGGCGGATGATGAAACCATGTCCCAGATTGGCGCTTTACTGGGTTTAGCAGCGGATTCAGGCGTCAAGAAAGTGGCTTCATTAATGTGCAAAGGCACAAGTGAGAATTGCAAATCGGTTATGGAATACAAAGGAATTGAAGATTGCTGGGCGGCAATGCTGGTTGCGGATACAAGCAAAGCCTGTGCATTTTCGTGCCTGGGATTGAGCTCATGTGTACGTGCCTGCTCTTTTGACGCCATGCGCATTGAAGACGGCATTGTGGTGATTGATGATGAAAAATGCACCGGCTGCGGGATGTGCATCAGCGCTTGTCCTAAAAATTTGCTGCATATGCGTCCCAAAGCTAAAATAATCACAGTAACCTGTTTAAATACCGATCGAGGCGCTGATGCCCGTAAAGCTTGCGCAGTAGCCTGTATTGGTTGTGGAAAGTGTGAGAAAGTCTGCGAGGATGACGCCATTCATGTCAACAACTTTTTAGCAAAAATAGATTATGACAAATGCACGTTATGCGAAAAATGCGTTGAAGCCTGTCCCACAAATTCGATTGAAATCAGGGAGGTGACTATCGATGCTTAAGACATTTAAAATGGGCGGTATTCATCCTCCTGAAGAAAAAATCAGTTCCAATAAACAAATTACCTTTTGCGAAGTACCAGCTCAATTACTCGTACCCGTTGATCAGCATATTGGAAAGCCCTGTGAAATTATCGTTGAAAAGGGCAGCGTCGTCGAACGCGGTCAGTTGGTAGCAAAATCAACCGGATTTGTATCTTCCAATGTTCATTCACCGGTAGCGGGTAAAGTCGATAAAATTGTCAAGATGCCTCAGCTTGGCGGACAAATCAAACAGTGTGCCCTGATCACCCCGGATGCGCCGGGTGAGAATTATGCAGAGGTTCTTAAAAAAGATTCAATTAATAATTTTGATCTGGATAAATTGAGCGTTGAAGAAATTCGCAAAACCATTGCCGATGCCGGTATTGTAGGTATGGGCGGCGCCGGATTTCCGACACATGTAAAACTTTCCCCGCCACCGGAAAAAACAATCGACGCACTGATTATCAACGGTGCGGAATGCGAACCGTATATTACCTCCGATCACCGCATTATGCTGGAGCGCGCCGAAGAAATGATCAAAGGCATTTTGATATTACAGCATCTGTTTGATGGCGTTCCCATTTATATTGGTATTGAGCGTAATAAACCGGATGCGATCGAAACTCTGGAAAAGGCCGTTAAAGATCATGAAAAAATAACTGTAGTTCCTCTTATTGTTAAATATCCGCAGGGTGGTGAAAAACAACTGATCAAAGCAATATTGAATCGCGAAGTGCCTTCTAAAGGCCTGCCGATGGATGTTGGCGTGGTTGTGCAGAACGTTGCAACGGTGCTGGCGGTCCATGATGCTTTTTATTATAAACGTCCGCTAATGGAACGCGTAGTGACCATATCCGGTAATCTGGTAAAAAATCCAGGAAATATTATGCTGCCGATCGGCACACCGATTTCTTACGTGATGGAAAAATTTGAAATTGACCCGCAGAAAGTGCGCGTAATGATATCCGGCGGACCAATGATGGGCAGAACATCTTATTCTTTTGAAAGTCCGATCACCAAGACGACATCGGCTTTGTTATTTTTTGATGAATCCCGTATCATCGGGCGTGAAGAAAATCCCTGTATCCGCTGTGGCAGTTGTATCAGAGCCTGCCCGATGGGATTGGCGGTTGCTCAGTACACGGAAATGATTAAGGCAAATAATATCGCCCCGGCAGTCCGGGATTCCATAATGGATTGTATCGAATGCGGCAGCTGCAGCTACGTTTGTCCTGCTGACCGCCGACTGGTTCACTGGATGCGTTTGGGTAAAAATTTAATCAGAAGAGAGAATTAATAGTGGAAGACAAGTTAGAAGCTCGTTTATTATTGATGGATTCATCGCCTTCAGGGCGAGTGGTGGAATCGACACGGCGGATTATGTATACGGTTTCATTGACGCTGCTTCCGGCCATGGCAATTTCCGTTTGGGTATTCGGCTGGGAAGCGGTGCGCGTTCTGGTGCTGGCGGCGGTATTTTGTATCGGTTTGGAAGCGCTGATTGCCCGTTTTGTCAGTTATAAAATTGATTTTCTGGATGGCAGCGCCTTGCTAACCGGTATTCTGCTGGCCATGAATCTGCCGGCGAATGCGCCCTGGTGGATGATACTAATCGGATCGCTGGTAGCGATCATAATCGGAAAGCAGGTCTTCGGCGGATTAGGTCAGAATATTTTCAATCCGGCTCTGGTTGCCCGTGTTTTCCTTTTAATCTCATTTCCGGTGGAAATGACCGCCTGGCCAAAACCATTTGCCGGTGTAGATGCCGCAACAGGTGCAACACCTCTGGGAATTCTTAAAACGGAAGGCGTCGGCGCGCTGGCAAAGACCAATCTGGCAGACCTGGCCATAGGCAGCATGGGCGGTTCGCTTGGTGAAATATCGGCCATTGCATTATTAATCGGCGCAGCCTATATGATCTATAAGCGATATATCACCTGGGAAGTACCTATCCTGTTTATCGGAACGGTGTTTGTCTTCTCAGGAATATTCTGGGTGATTGATCCGACTCAATATGCCGATCCCATGTTTCATATTTTAAGCGGCGGCGTTTTCCTGGGCGCGTTTTATATGGCAACGGATATGGTAACATCACCGCTAACTTTTAAGGGTAGATTATTTTTTGGATTTGGCTGCGGATTGTTTACAATCATCATCCGTATGTTTGGCAGTTATCCTGAAGGTGTATCCTTTGCAATATTATTGATGAATGCAATGGTGCCCCTATTAGATAAATATTTTCCCGATAAAAAATTTGGAATGGTACAAAATGGCTAAAGAAGAATCAGCATTAAAAGTAATAATCGTACTTGTCCTGATCGCCTTTTTCTCGGCTTTTTTGCTGGCCTATGTTAATAAAGTAACCAGCGGTCCTATCGAGGCCAATAAGAAAGCGGAAACTAAAAAGGCAATCGGTATCGTTCTCGGTGAATTAAAAAATTACACTTTTCCGGAGAATCCTCAGGAAACTCAAATTGATAATTCGCCGGTCAAATACTTTTTGGCAAAAGGAGCGGATAGCACGATTATCGGATATGCAATCGTGGTCAAAGGTCCCAATGGTTTCACCAACGATTTTGATATGATGGTTGGACTGGATGCCGATGGTAAAATTATTGATACCTATGTGCTGGATCATAAAGAAACTCCGGGACTTGGCGATGGCATGAAGACTGAGGGATTTAAGAAACAATTTCGTGGAAAAACACTTGACGATACCAAATGGAGTGTTAAAAAAGATGGCGGTGATATCGATGCTCTAACAGCCGCAACTATTACATCAAGAGCGTTTACCGGCGGTGTGCGCAGAGCGCTTCTGCTTTATAAGAAGCTGAAGGAGGAAACGAACGTATGAAACTGATAGAGAAATTTAAAAAGACGTTTTTTACTGAGAATCCGGTAACCGGTCTTCTGCTTGGATTATGTCCGACACTGGCCGTTACATCTTCTGCTGAAAACGGTATCGGAATGGGATTGGCAACCACCTTTGTGCTGGTAGGTTCCAATCTGGTTATATCTATTTTGAAAAATGTGATACCGAATCGTGTACGCATCCCGGCTTTCATCGTTGTGATTGCTACCTTTGTAACCATTGTAGATATGGGTTTGCAGGCGACTATGTTTGATCTTCATAAAACCCTCGGTTTATTTATCCCGCTGATTGTAGTGAACTGTATCATCCTGGGCCGGGCGGAAGCATTCGCCTCAAAAAACGGTGTCTGGGATTCTCTGATTGATGGTATTGCCAATGGATTAGGATTTACGTTTGCTTTATTTATACTTGGCTCGATTCGTGAAATTCTAGGATCAGGGGCCATACTTGGTTTTAAATTCTGGCCTGAGGAATATAGAACGATTCTGGTATTTGTTCTGGCGCCGGGTGCATTTCTGACGCTTGGTTTTATGCTGGTTGGCATGAATAAAATCAGCAAAGCTTTACAGGGAGGCAAATAATGACTCAGTATATTTTACTAATAGTC
>JAFGKZ010000055.1 GCA_016928315.1 Calditrichaceae bacterium | reverse complement strand
CTTCGGATTAACGATTCCCGTTGGCCGGCTCGTTCGAGACTTTCACTCTATAGAGCAATGGTATGCGTAGCGCACATAAAAAAAAGGTCAACGAATGAAATTCATTGACCTTTTTGTTTGACGTATAACTCTTAGAACGCTATCTCTATACCAAACATATTATTGACATCGAAGTATTGCGAATTACGAAAAGCATAATCAATACCAACAGTTGTTCCACCTAAGTTATAGTGGAAACCAGCGCCAAGTGTAAACGTATAGAGCAGATCATCCGTATCGGTTTTTGTAGTATAAACATAACCGCCGCGCACCATTATCATATTGTCAAATACATATTCCAAGCCAAAACGAAGATCATCATTCTGGATATTATTATTCTGGAATGTACCTGTTGCCATCAGCGTATTTTTTTCCATCAGGCTATATTTATAAGCTACGCCCAGCTCAAGACTGGCAGGCAGTTGATCTGAAGAAGCATTGCGGTCCAAATATTCAGTACGTCCTTCATTGCTAACTTTTTCTAGCAGACCAGAGCCTTCGTAACTCATGTTGCTGCCAATATTTTTAGCGACAACACCAAAAGATACGCCTTCAAGACCTGCAAGATTCTGATACTGAATACCAATATCAAATGCAACCGCATTTGCGCTTGCACGCGGAATGGATTCATATATCATTTTAGCTGTAAGACCAACCTGTATTGAGTTTGTAAGCTTGTTAGCATAGGTTAATCCTATAGTGCTAAATGTTGGTGAAAATGTTTCACCGGTGGTACCGTCCATATCTTCAATGGTTGTAACAGGAATATCACCGAAATCAAGCGCTTTAATGCTGACACCGATATGGCCTAAGGAACCAAATCCCGCGCCAATTGCCAGGTAATTTACGCTGATATCATTGAAGATAGTGACCGTTGAGAACTGTGCGGATGCGCGCGATTCCATATTAGATAAACCTGCCGGATTCCAAAATATCGCATCTACACCTTTTGTAAAGGTGATATCGGCTCCACTCATGGCCATATTTCTCGCCCCGACCGGAATTTGAACTTGTACACCGGCAGCTGTTCCGATCCGGGACTCATCGCCTGCAAACACAGGCAACGAAGCCAGCAAGAGCACGATCATGAGAAAAATTATCCCATTTAATTTTAATTTATTCATAATGGTCTCCCTTGATTCTTTCCTTATCGTTATGATGAATATTTTCAACCTTAATAGTACTCAAGAACCTGATCGGATTGAATAAGCATCAGTTTGAGAACTTTTTCCTTGCCAAGATCTTTCATATCGATATGAACAATATAAAGACCGCTGGCAACCGGTAAACCACTCTCATTCAATAAATCCCAGGTGAAGAATTGTTCCGGAGTATCCTTTTCCATTTTACGGACCTGTACTCCCGCAAGATTAAAAATACGGAAAGTCGCCTTTTGCGGCAGATGATTAAAAGTCACGTAACGGTCGAAACGATTTGCTTCATTAGAGTGTGCACCATAATAAGGATTGGGGAACACATTAATTTTCTTCACATCTTCCTTTGCCTGTTCTATGGATGTACTGGTAGTCGGAGCAGTAAAAGTAAATGTGTCATTCAATGTATTCGGTTTATTGGTTCTGAATATAATCTTATTTCCCCAGGGCGGTGTAGCGCCTTCCAGATACATTCCCATGAAGGTTGCTGTTACCCATGGATATGCAAACTCACCTGTCGAAGCACCCCATGTTGTATTGGCAATGGTTTCTGAACCTAACCAGCTATCCGCTTTATATACATCCTCTTTGGCCGGATCATAGGAAATTTCATTACCATCAACATCATAACCCTGCCATGCATAAATCGGTTCATAACACGGTTCGCCATATACACCAGCCCAGTTATCGCCATCAAGATCCCATGTGCCATTTTCATTATAATCCCAGAAACCCGCAAACAATCTTAATTTTTCACCACTAGTAAAATTATAGCGATACATGGAGAAAGGAGTCATAGAGTAATCACCGGCCACGGAGTCATAATGAACCTCTTCAGAAATATAATCCCATGTTAAGGATGTTTCACCAAAATTGATCTCCAGATCATCCATACCCCAGAAATCAAAACGGTCAAAATCTCTATCACCAGCTCCGAATAGATTTACGTCGCCGGCGCGGTTATCCACAATATAACCGGTTGTACCCAAACTGGCGCCTGCATAACCGGGAATTTCAATGGATACCCTCGGATCAAGCACATTGCCATCCTGATCAGCCTCGTATATGGCATTGATGCTTAAAGGAGGACCGGATACCTGTACCTGCAGACCGTCGGCGATTAACTGATCATTATCATCATAGGATAGAACCTGTTTCTGATTCTTTAACATGGTATCGCCGGTAGTTGTGTTCAATAAATTCCATAAAATTTCACCATAGGTTACGGAATTTGTATCAGAATCCAACACAAACTCAACCCGGTAACTATTACCGTTGACAACCGTCGGGTCAACAACCCGAACCTGAACCTGTCCATCGCTTGGTCCTTCATGATTAACATCCAGGATATCTGATACTTCTGAATTATAAATATCACCTGGTTTTGGTCCCTGGTGCGTAATGCTTAGGACAATTGCCGCAGATTCAAGCGATTTATCTTCAATCAGTTTAGGTTCTGCATTGTAGTTATATGCCGTCACTGCAAAGTAATAGGTAGTACCCTGGCGTAACGGATCACCTGTTATATAATTCTTTGTAACATTAAAATAGCGCTTTAAACCCAAATCACCGCCAAACTGAACCGGAACTTCAACCACCTGACCATATTCCGGCAGAAAGCGGGGACCGGTAATAACGCCAACGCCATTGCTTAAATCATACGTGGCAAGACGCACGCCATCACTTAAACTGGCATTTGAGCTTGGCAACTGATAAACATTGTAGCCTTCAAAATCATAGCCGGTTAATTCATTTTCAGATTCAGTAACCGCAACCGCTTCAAGATCGCTGCCCCAGTTGAGTACAATGGTCTCATCCAGATTAGCTACCGCTACTTTTGGCGGCGCCGGCGGTTTCGGGACCGTTGCAAACAGATCATCATACAGCTTTTGTGCCAGTACATCAATTTCCTTCATAGCTGTAATCGAGCTCAGATAATCACTGCCCCGTTCTGCAACCAGCGCTACAACCAGTTCCTGAACATCGCCGGGAGCCATGGTGAAAGGTCCGGAGGCAGCAAACATGCGGCGGTCACCGGCTGCAAGATTATCGCCTTTACCATCCACATCCGTAGTTGTGCCATCAGGATCCCCAACCGGATCGCCGTCCAATGGAAATTTGGAAGGTTGTCCCGCATTAGGACCAGATCCAACATAATAAGGCGTTGGATTATTCAGATCGGTAGTAGGAATATATCCATTCAGCATATTATACCAGGAATGCGTAAATTCCACATAATCACCCATATCCGGATCCTCAATAGGTGATCCGGCGGCGAAGTAGCCAAACGAAGTCATCGGTAAATTTTTATAACCGCTCACATATTTTAAATCAATAACCGCCGTATCCGCATCATTGCCGGTTTGCACCCAGGGGCCCTGGAAGAAGTCATAGCCGGCAGCCGGCGGTACGGGATTTTCATAATCACTATAGTTATCATCCACAGCATCGCCGTTATAAACATAATGCAGACTTTTTTCCACATCACAGCCCACCAAATCATCACCGGCATCACCTAAATCAGGATCCGAGTATTGCGCAACAAACATCGAATCAATATGGAATCCGGAGTAATTGGTAAATTTATACTTTTTAAACACAATTTGTCCCAGACCTGCGCCCGGCTGATTGTATCCCCATAAAGTAATTTGCAGTTCAAGACCCATGGGGGGTGAACCGGAATGCGCATTCACTTTGGTGGCATTCAAATCATTAACTACAAACCAAATGACCTGATCAGCGTTAGCAATGCCGGGATAATCGCCGGCTAAAGCATCGGCATAACCATCCGCATCCTCAATCGGATTGTATGTGCCATCTCCATCCACATCAACATAAGGCGCGCCTAAATCGGTCGGCCAGTTTTTCCAGTCAGCTTTGTACTGGTCAATAATTTCCTGCGCCTGCGCATCGGTCACAAGAGCTTCATTAATGTTATTCAATTCCGCTGCATCTTTTTTAACCTGCGCGAGAGACAAGGTACGCCAATCACTGCGGATACGGTAAATTCTGGCACGATCATCATTTGCGCTGATAGCCGTAGCGCCGTTGGGAATATTATTTGCGTCCAAAGTACCATCACCAGGCGTTAAAATCCAACCCGGATCTGTACCAATACGATAGCCGATACCTCCAACGCGCAATGGTATATTGGCTGCGCCGCGAAGATAACCGCCCCAGATAATACCATCCATATAAATGGCCGCAGCTGTTCCGCGCGGATAATATCCACCGGATCCTCCTGTAAACGGATCGTGTCCTGTTTGCCCGGTATAATTAGCCCAAAATCCCCAGTTACCAATATTAAGCATGGTTTGGGTAACTTTACCGGCTGTCATTTTTTGCAGTCCGGCTGTATATGCTCTATTTGTATTTTCAGCAGCAAATACACTGGTACTGTAAAGGATTATTAAAATCCCTAATAACACGATCAGGAGAAATATATTTTTTCTTTTTCTCATTTTATCTCCTCATAACTTTATCTTCATTTTTCATTAAATAACTCTGTTAGACATCGATTAGAAAGATACCTTCAAACCCAGAAGGACCTGTCGTGGATTGCTGTATAACTGACGGTTAAGAACACTCCAATAGGCCTGTCCGTTATCAAGATTAATAGCTTTGTACATTTCTACGTAATCTTCTCCGTAAGCATTGATATAGGAATCACGCACGGCTTCACTGATTGTGCCGTCCAGGAAACCGTCGTTCTGCGCGCTTCCGGTTGCTTCGAATACGTTTATTACATTCTTTGTATTTAACAGATTGTTTACACGTACATAAATAGTAGCCATTAATTTTTCAGTAATATTGAATGACTTATCCACACGCAAATCAACTTCATGATACCAGGGTGTTGTTGATGAATTTACACCTTCCAATGCCCTGCGTGAACG
Organism: Calditrichaceae bacterium; assembly: GCA_016928315.1. Taxonomy (GTDB): domain Bacteria; phylum Calditrichota; class Calditrichia; order Calditrichales; family Calditrichaceae; genus JAFGKZ01. The sequence goes on along the minus strand of JAFGKZ010000055.1, from coordinate 3,034 downwards.
CGTATCATTCATGTAATCAACACCAACATCGATCTGATCGGATTGCCCCGGAGCGGCGCTCACTAAGGTGAAAGGATGGCCGCTGTTAAAGCTGTAAATCATATTTACACCTAATTGTTCAAGAACAACGCCTCCGTCATCCTTACCGAACCGATAATCAAGGTTAATTGATCCCCGATGCGTTTGATTGTAATCAAGCGGATTTAAACGGGTTGGCCGTTGAGATATTTGATCAACGGGTGAAAAATAAGATGTTTCACCTGAACCGGTACCTTCGGCATCTGTATAGGTATAATTTAACATGGCTTGAATCCGGTTGATACGACGCAGGGTCAGTTTGAATTCGAGTCCTTTAGTCGTGGCAAAGTCGCCATTTGTCAAATAGTTATAGGATTGAATGGTAGCGCCTGCATCAGGCACAATTCTGTCAACCTGAACCTGGCCTTTAACGTTCTTATAAAAACCGGTTACATCAATCGCGGCATTATCACTAACCTGCTGACGGAAACCAATTTCATAAGAAGTTGTGCGGATTGGCTCCATGTCAAAACCTAACGGACTTAGATAAAAATAACCGCCGCCAATTTGCCTGCCATATTCTCTGGAACTATTATAGAAATCATTAAATTCTGGCATTTGTACAAATTTACCATACTGGGTGTAGAACACCGTTTTTTCGCTGACAGGGAAAGATATGCCTAAACGAGGACTGAGATAAAGGAAAGGATCTTTCTCAACCCATTCATCAGGATCCACTATGCTCTTTTCCTGATCGATCACCGGATTGGCCGGATTTTTAAGTTTACGGTCTTTGGAATCGAAATAATCAAAACGTAAGCCCGCATTGATTATCAGGTCTTTATACTCGATTTTATCCTGAACATAAGCAGCAAGAAAAACCGGTTGTTTTGGACCATCAAATCCGCTGTCTATCTCATTGCCCCATTCATCATATCCGAAATTATTACCAAGATATTCAGCTAAGATAGCATCAGGCACCTGATCTTCACCGCCATAAGTTTCTACCTGTTTCATAATACTGGCAAAAATATCATAATTACGGATTGTATATAAACGGGCATCCACGCCTGCTTTTAACTCATGGTTTTTGGTAGCCTGAGTTACAAAATCAAGCGCACCGCCGTAGTAAGTCTGATAATCTATCTGATACCATGAACTTACCGGCGTACCATCACGACGAAAATCAAAACCATTAATTAAATAATCGTAATCCGGATCCCACGCGTTACGATAGGTTACAGCGCCGTTGGTATGTTCAGCCACTTTGGAACTATCTCTCCATGAACGCCAATCCGTTCCGAACCAATCGTCTTCGGTTTCCCATTTATCCAGATAATAATTCAGTTTTAATTCATAATAGGTAGTCGGATTTAAAACATGGGTAAATTTACCGGTTAACAACAAATTATTTCCAACCCAGGGTCTTTGACGGGTATTTAATATATTTATCGTTGGATTGGTTGTAGCAAATTGCTCATCGTAAGTATATACAGCGCTTAAACGAAATTTAAAACTTTCCAGATCATACAAGAGCGTACTATTAATCGTATGCCTTTTATGCCAGTTATCCGGCGTAAAACCATCCGGATATACAAGAGCGCTTAATGTATCCGGATCATAAATTGAACTCTCTGCATTATTTCTTGGATTAGATGGATTCCTGTCTACTAACGGTCCGGATAAATTTTCTTCCGTGAAATTGAATCCTTCGCTAAATCTTTTTTGCGTATCACCAATATCTTCATTTTCATAAGCGATGAAGAAACGGATATCATTGGTTATTGGTCCGCTGGCCGTTGCTGCAATCACATGATCACGATAGCTGTATGTATCTAAAAATTGATCGCCTTCAGAAACAAATTTGTCGGTCTGAGCATCAAGTGAGAAGCTGTAGTCCGAACCACCGGTTTTCAATTCTGAACGAACGATACCAGCATTTGCATCACCGTATTCAGCCGTATATCCGCCCGTCAGAACCTGAACCTCTTCAACAGCTTCCTGAATAACATGAACATTGTTCAAACGGTTCATGGGATTAACTGTAGAAGCGCCATCCAAATAATAACCGACTTCTTCCGCGCGGCCGCCTCTGATATGTACATTTCCATCCTGAATTACGACGCTGGCCTGTAAACCAATTAAATTCTGTAAACCACGTACCGGGATAGTTTCCAGGTCTTCTGATGTCACTTTGGACACACTTTGCGTAACGTGTTTTTCAACCAGCGGTCTGTCAGCGGTTACAACAACCGCTTCACCTAATTCAAGTGTAGTTGGCTGTAATGAAATATTTTGTTCAGTGGTTACACCTGCAGAAACACGTATGTTTTCGATGATCATAGTTGTATAACCGATGTAGCTTGCTTCCAGTGAGTATGCACCTACAGGCACATTAAGAACTACAAAATAACCATCAACATCTGAAGTACCACCAAGGTTTGTACCCTGTAAAACAATATTTACACCGGGTAAAGGCTCACCTGTTTCTTTGTCTGTGACAATACCCATAATTTTACCTGACGATTGGGCAAAAACGAAAATGGGTAACATTAAGGCAAGCAGTAGAAAAAGCATTTTTTTGAACATCCCTTAACCTCCACTTAGTTTACCTATGAATAAAAATTATAAACACCAATGGTCAATAACGATTAGGTCATACATCACCTCCTACATTTATTGGGAACTTATAAGGCGAGCTTCATCACATCGGAAAATATAGAATAATTACAATTTATTGTCAAGCTTTGTTTGGCTATTCTACAAATACTTTGCTTTTCAATCATCCTGTTATTCATAAAAAATTGCTAAGGTAACGTTATGATATTTTTCGTAATATATATTTTATACAAAAATTTACGCGCATAACGTATATATATACACTTTTTTGTTATTTTAAAAATCACAGTCGTTGATTAATTTTTATTTTCTAAAATTGCAGCAAAAATATTTTTTTTACCGCACTAATAACATTTTTCTGATATAACTATTTATTTGACCGTTTTCATCCTCAAGG
>JAFGKZ010000054.1 GCA_016928315.1 Calditrichaceae bacterium | reverse complement strand
GTTTTTTTATTGTCTGAAAAAATACACAGTACAGATAAAAAGACAAATGAGTATATAAAAAAAATTAATAACGAGCTTGAACATATTCGATCCATTATTACAAAATTTCCTGAACCGGGTCGAGAAGAATGAACAAAGATATAAATTCTATTAATAACTGGTAATTTTTAAAGCAAGGTTTTTAAATGGCAGCGGACTTTATAGCACGGGTATTGTTAATTGAAGATGAGCCGGATGTGCGGGAAAGTTATATTGATATGCTTACTATGCTCGGTTATAAGGTTGACTCTGCAGATAATGGCGTAACCGGACTGGAAAAATTACAGAATAATAAATTTGATATAGTCATTACTGATTTAAATATGCCGGTAATGAACGGAATGGAAGCTCTCCGGCAAATTAAGAAAAAAGATACTGATACAGAAGTTATTGTTATAACCGGTTTTGCGACGATTGAAAATGCAATTGGGGCGATGAAACAGGGAGCATTTGATTACATTACCAAACCAGTTTCTATGGAACATGTTAAAATTGTTCTCAGTAAATGCATGCAAAGAATTCAGGCCCGCCGAGAAAATAAAAAACTCAAAACAATGAATGCCCAATTATCTGAACTGAATGAATTGAAAGATAAATTTATAACAATTACCAACCATGAAATGCGAACGCCTTTGGCGGTATTAAAAGGCTATCTTGATTTAATGGATATGGAACTGGAAGATCATAATAATGATGATGTTACTGATTATTTAAAGATCATTGGTAAGACAGTGGATGAAATGGTAGAGATGATCGATGATATGCACAATTTATCTAATTTATCTAAAAACCGTAAAAAAACTCAGAAGACATTGATTAATATAAATGAACTGGTTAATGAAATTTATGATGAAATGCATGCTCTGTTTAAAAAACGTGATGTGAGTTTTATGTTATCAAATTCCAAACAAGAACTGTCTGTTCTTGCCGATCGAAAAGAATTAAAAAGAGCTATACGAGAGCTTGTCCAAAATGCTCTTAAATTTACCAATGCGAATGGAAAAGTAAATATCTCAGTGTCTCAAGTAAGTTTAAATAAAGAAATATTTATTACCATATCTGATACCGGCATTGGTATTCCCAACGATAAACTCGATCTGATTTTTGAACCTTTCTATGAAGTGCAGGATGTGATGCATCATTCCACTTCAAAAACAGGATTTATGGGCAGTGGCATTGGTGTGGGTTTATCCTTATCCAAGGAGATTGTGGAATCCTTTGGCGGGGAAATTGTTGTGGAAAGTACACCTGGAAAGGGCAGCGTTTTTACGATCATACTTTCCAAAGCAGATACAAATCTAAAAGAAGATACAGACATTAAAATGCAGTCAGTTGTCTAAATTTTTCAATCCGTTGATTTATCTCTTCAACTGTAAGTTTTTCCAACTGGGCAAAACTAAAATTCTCTACATTAAATGATGCAATTACGCTGCCATATACAACGCCCTTTTTTAAGGTATCATGATCTAATTTATTCTGTTTTGCAACATAGCCTAAGAAACCACCAGCGAAAGAATCACCTGCGCCTGTTGGATCGATAACCTTTTCCAGTGGATAAGCCGGAGCAAAAAAATAATTATCATTATGAAACATCATGCAGCCGTGTTCACCCTTTTTAACGATAATGGTCTGTGGACCTTTTTCCGTTAAGAGACGGGCTGCTTTAATTAGATTTGGCTTATTGGTTAATTCACGGGCCTCCTGATCGTTCACAATTAGGATATCACATCTTTTAATAACTTCTTCCAGGATTCTGCGTTTACCGCTAATCCAAAAGTTCATGGTGTCAAGAACGATTAATTTAGGGTGATCAATTTGATCCAGCACCTGTAACTGAAGTTCGGGATCAATGTTGGCCAGAAATACATATTCTGATTTACGATAGTGCATGGGGATTTTTGGCTGAAAACGTTCGAATACATTTAAATAAGTAAAAAGCGTATCTCTTTTGTTTAAATCGTCATGATAGCGGCCGCCCCATCTAAATGTATCGCCGCTTTCAACATATAAACCGTCAAAATTTACTTTTCGTTTTTTTAAAAAAGATATTTTTGAAGAATCAAAATCCGATCCAACCACGCCCACTACATTAACCGGGCTGAAATGGCTTGCCGCTGCGCTGAAATACAAAGCTGATCCGCCCAGAGCATCATCCATTTTTCCCCAGGGTGTTTCAATGGTATCATAAGCTAAGGATCCAACAACAAGAATACTCATAATCTCTCCTTTGATATCACATCTGTTTCGGCGCTGCAATACCTAATAGTTTAAGGCCGTTGGCAATTATCGTCCGCGCAGCATCGATTAAGGCCATGCGTGCTTGCGTCAATTCCATATCATCGCTAATGACCCGGCATTCCGTGTAAAATTTATGGAAGAGCGTTGCCAGCTCAAATAAATATGTAGATAATCGGTGCGGTGTATAATTAAGCGCGCATGATTCCACCATGTTGGGAAAATCGATTAAATGTTTGATTAAATTGGTTTCTTCGGTGGTTTTTAGATTTGTTAAATCGGCTTTCTGATCGACGGGAATATCTTTGCTATCTGCCAGTGAAAGAATGCTGCATATTCTGGCATGGGCATACTGAATATAAAAAACTGGATTTTCATCAGATTGTGTTTTGGCTAGTGATAAATCAAAATTAAGATGCGAATTCATCTGACGCATAATAAAGAAATAACGTGTTACATCCACACCAACTTCTTCCATCAATTCATCTAACGTGACAAAATTGGCTTTGCGTGTGGACATTTTTACTACTTCACCATTTTCAGTCAGCGTTACAAACTGATGGATTAATACCGTTATTTTACTAATATCATAACCGAGAACTTCCAAAGCAGAAAGTACATCCGGGTAAGTTGCAATATGATCAGCGCCAAAGATATCAATCATTAGGTCAAAGCCGCGCTTAATTTTTTCGATATGATAGGCCGTATCAGGCAGGCGATAGGTTGGCTCGCCTGTACTTTTAATATACACGCGGTCTTGTTCCGCGCCAAGTTTTGTGGTTAAAAACCAGGTGGCCCCATCTCGTTTTTCGATAAAACCTTTATCATCCATAGCCTGGATAACCTGGTCAATCTTGCCGGTTTCATAAAGAGAATTTTCATTATAAAAAATATCAAATTCAAATCCAAGCCGATGAATGGTCTTTTTTATATCCTCAAATATAGACTGTTCGGCCTGATCTTTAAAGATTGGATTATCCTGATCGTTTTTAAGCGAATCGTTGTATGTCTCATAAATTGACCGGGCGATATCCTTGATATATTCACCCTGGTAGTGATCATCAGGGAAGTCAATTTTTTGGCCTAAAACTTCCAGGTAGCGCAGATATACTGAATTTCCCAGTATACGCATCTGCCGGCCGGCGTTATTAAAATAATACTCCCGTTTTACATCATACCCAACTGCTTCAAGCAGATTGGCAACCGTATCGCCAAGTACTGCCTGACGACCATGACCAATCGTCAGTGGGCCGGTAGGATTAGCGCTGACAAACTCGACCATCGCCTTTTTACCGGCGCCAATTTCGCCGCGACCATATTCTTCACGCAGCAATAAAATTTTAGCTAGCTGCTCGTATAAATTTTCATGCGCGGCAAAAAAATTGATAAATCCCGGTCCGGCAATTTCCACCTTGTCTATATATTGATTGCCGGTTTCAATAAAATTACAAATTTCTTCAGCGATGCTGCGGGGATTGGATTTTAATTTTCCAGCCAGTTGCATGGCAATGTTTGTAGCATGATCACCAAATTTCTCTTCTTTGGGCTTTTGAAGTGTTATGGGAATGCCGGATATGCCTTTGGATTTAAGGTATCGTTCCAACTCCTGAATAATAAAAATTTCTGTAGTCATTAAGCAGATTCCGAAATAAAGTCCATCTTTGCATCAGCCCATAATCGCTCGATGCTGTAAAATTCGCGTGCTTCTTTACTGAAGACATGAACCACAACATCCACAAAATCCATAAGCACCCATTTAAGTGTCTGGTATCCTTCTTTCTGATAGGGCTTTATGCCCGCCTTGCGCATGCCTTCTTCAATATGATCAGCAATGGCTTTTATTTGAATGCTGGAATCACCGGATATGATAACAAAATAATCAGCAAAATCAGAAAGTTCAGAAATATCCATCCGTACAATTTGCTGCCCCTTTTTTTCCTGAGCGAGTTCAATAATACGATTGGCAGTTTCCTGGGCTGTCAAAAAATCCTCCGTTGAATCTAATTTTCTCTAAAGGTGATCTGATTGTAGTCTTTGCCGATGATGACAGTCAAATCGGCAATGGGGGATGGATTTTCATATGATTCGATGAGGTTTTCATCTATCTCGAGCAAACCAGCGAGCTCATTGGCCCGGGCGATATTTTCCGGGCTTTTAATCTGATCAATAATTTTTGTTCTGTTAACGTTAAAGTTTGCTCTTCCGTTTTCAAGATAATTACCGCTGTTGACAACATCATAATTATTTTTCTTAAGATGATCAGAAAATTTTTTCGCAATGCCTGGTACACCGCAACCGTTAAGCACTTCAACCTGTATTCGTTTTTGGATCGGTGTAAAAGGCTTTGGCTCTTCTTTAACTTTCTCTTGGACCGGCAGAGGCTGTAATGCGTTATTCGTATGGGTATTGCTGGTATCATGTGACGAGAAATCGAATTTATCGAATGGTAATAAGCCCTTAAGATCATCTTTATAAATTACCACAGCAGTTATAATCGATGCCAGAAAAAACAGGATTAAAAAATATTTGCCGGTTTTACTTTTTTTGGGTTTTTGATATGCTGGAAATGTACCGGTGGAGTTTTTTCTCTGGATGGTCTGTGTAGTTAATCTTCTTCGGTGTCTCAAAGCGAAATCTTATCTCCCTGCAACAATCAAAAAAATAACCGAACCCTCAGTAGATAGTGATCGGGTCCGGTTAAAATTAAATAATTCAAATAAGTTTATTCATCAAAATGGTCATAACGATAGCCGCCCAATGTTGGATAGTAGTAATACGGCGAATAATCAAACTGTAACTGAACACTGGATTGATCGTTAATACGATACTTCAGTTTGGCGCCGCCGAAAAATTTAGTATCGTTTAAATAAAAATTTTCACCAAAGGTGTTATACGGTGAATTTATCATTCCAAGATTGGTTTGTAATAACCAGTTCTCACTCAACCGAAAATCTATGGTATTCATGTAGGAGGTCAGCATCATCCCCTGACTGCCAAATGCAGAATACGAAGTTGACAAACTGTGATGCATGCGTATTTTTGAAGGATCCAGAAAGCCCAGCAGAAAATCCCCATTGGAAGTGCTGAGAATGCTGGAAATATTAGGATTCCTCGTATCCTTTTTTAATTGCGCATGACTCTGTATGGCAAAAACAAGAACAAGAAAAACGGCCATAAAAATAGTGATATTCCTGTTCATACTCACTCCTTCTTTATCTAAAAGATAATGCTAAACTTATTAAAGGTTTTAACTTAAATCAACTTTAATATTTGCATACTTTTATAAATTAAAAATGTTTCCAAATTTTATTGTTATTAACAAATAATACTAGTGTTAAGTTAAACAAGATTTGTCTAACCGTCATGCTGAATCACGCCGATAGGTTGAAAATGCG
>JAFGKZ010000053.1 GCA_016928315.1 Calditrichaceae bacterium | reverse complement strand
TCTGATCTGGCATAATTTAATGGTTGGACTTTCTCCTGATAATAGATATCATTATTTTGGATGGCAAGTACCTCCACAGAAGCCATTGGCTGCCCCTCTTCGTTATAACCACCGATTAAGGCTATACTCGATTCATCGAGGGCTATTGCAGCGCCTCCCGCGCGGGCATCAATGAGGGAAGCGTCCGACTCATTAAAGATATTCTTTATCGTATTATACACATAAATATTTCGGCTTATGCCCCATGCCGCTCCCCCGAAAATAAAAAAATTACTCCCAATTTGCGCAGACATTTGATGAATGGGTATATTCTCAACCATAAAATCCTGCGCGTCGCTGTAGACAAAATATCTGCTGCTAATATCGTAGATAACCATATATTCGATACTGGTCGAATCTTCAATTATTTCGGTACTGTAACCGCCAAATATATAAAGCAGATTAGAATAAATTTGAGCAGTCGCGAATCGACGATTGAAAATCGGGTTATATTCTGTTATTATGGGTGAGGTAATAAAATCCCATGATTCAAGACTTTTATCTATACTATCTTCCGAGGCGCCGCCGCCAAATATCCATGCCTTATTTTCATCTTTTACAACCACATGCCCATAGCGGCCGATAGCTAATGTATCTGCGATTATAATCCATGAAGTGTCCTGCGGATTAAAAATCTGGATTTTATTAATCGGGCCGAAAAAGGAGTCCGAATAACCTCCTAAAATGTAAATAGACCCGTTATGGGTTATTGCCTGGGCGCCCTTAACGGGTATGGGCATTTCTGAGATAACTTCCCATTCATCTGCCGGTAAACTTTTTAAAGTAATTAGGCAGAATAAAATTAATATATGTCTAATTTTTTTCATCTGATCTATTATTTTAAAATACAAAACATATTACATATCAACAATTTTTATGCCAGCGTTCAACTTGAATCCGCTGTTCTTATCATCTCTCGTTTACTCAGGTTTATCTTAAATAAAACAGAATCATTTTTATTAATTGTAAACGATTTATTGAATTCAGAAAAACCGGGATTTTTTACAATAAGTTTATGTTCACCAGCCTCTAGCCGAATATAATCGCTAAGCGGCGTCTGTCCGATTAATTTACCATCAATAAATACTTCACCCCAGGGATGCACCCGGCAGGTCAGATAACCAATGGTCGTATCCATATTTACAGAAACATATTTTGTTTCATTCGGATTTACAGTGATGACTTTTGTGAAATGCGGATATTCCGGGTGAACCAATTTTACCTGATGCACTCCCGTAGAAATTTTTAAAGGATTTTTTAATGGCGTTGATTCCAGCTTGATATCATCAATATAAATATCCGCCCAGGGCAGACACTCGATCATTAAAAAACCTGTTGTTAATACATTATTATCAGATCGCTCTTCAGCGAAAGAAGGTTCTGATTGATTAATATTTTTCGGGATATTTGTATTCGTTAATGGCATGATTGTTTCATTGCCGCTCGCTTTTTCATGGATAATTGCGCTGTTCTTCTGCTCGGATTTACTTGAATTAAGACTATCCGTTGTACTTAATCGAAATTCATTTTGACGGCCGCCCCTTTTTATCATTTTTTCAATAGGTTCATAACTAAAATATATAGTCAATATCAAAATTGAAAAAGAGGCTACTGCGATCAAAATTCGGTTTGAATATCCTTTTCTGTATCTACTATTCATCCTTTCATCATTATATTCAATTGTTAAATCTTCATTATCGGGAAAACGGATTTGTTTAGGCCGCTTATCAGGATTTTTAGAAAACAATTGTCTTACAAATTCCTTAATATCTTCAGGCAAAGCAGCTAAACCATATTTAATCAGATTATCATTAAGATTTAAAATGTTGTTCAGGGTTGCTCCGGTATCGTCGCCTAAAAAAGGATTCTTCCCACAATAAATTTCATAAATGATGATACCCATTGAAAAAAGATCACTTTGACTGGTTAGCTCCTGCCCCTGAATTTGCTCCGGTGACATATAAGCCGGTGTGCCCACGATGGTAGTTTCCTCAGTGGAACCTGCCTGATTTTCTATGGAAGCTAAACCAAAATCTGCAATTTTAAGATTTAAGTGCTCATCAAGCAGTATATTTTCCGGCTTTAGATCCCGATGGATTATATGTTGGTTGTGGGCGTAATTTAAACCGTTCATAAGCTGCGAAATTAGTTTCCTTTTATTCTTTTCATCCAATTGACGACGATTTAAAACTTCCCGAAGATTTTGATTTTTAAAATATTCAAAGGATATATAAAAATGGTCTTTAAAAGTTCCAAAATCCCAAACCTTAATAATGTTGGGATGTTCCAAATTGGCTAGAATTTGTGCTTCACGTTTGAACCGATCCAGTTGAACTGTATTCGGTAAATTCCTCTTATTGATGGTTTTTAAAAAGATTTTTTTATTTAAAAAAATATGTTCGGCAATATAAACGCTGCGATGCGAATCCTGTTTTATGGTTTCCAGAATACGAAATTTTTCAAACAACAAATTTTGATTGGTCTGTTTCATTATATATTTACAATCTTTTTACGCCACAAGGATGCACAAAAAGCACGAAATTAAAAATGTTATAAAACTATTTGTGTATTTTGTGTTTTCTGTAGCGCTATCATCCACCAATTTCTTTTAATTTTAATTGTATCCAGCGTACGGAAACACCTAATGATTTGGCTGTTAATGTACGATTGCCTTTATAGTTTTCTAACCGTTTTAGTAATAGCTGTTTTTCAATTTCTTTCAAAGTCAATTCTTCCTGCTCATCAATATTATCTGCCTCTTCCAGTATGATATGCTCCGGTAAAATGGTTTCATCTTCACATAAAATAACTGAACGTTGAATAACATTTTCAAGTTGTCTTACATTTCCGGGCCAGCTAAATCCTTCCAGTTTTTTAATGGCCTTCGCTGCAAAATGAATCTGTCCAATGCTGTGTTTCTTTAAAAGATGATCAGCTAAAAGTGTAATATCCTCTTTCCGTTCACGTAACGGAGGGGCTGTTATCGGAAATACATTAAGCCGGTAAAAAAGGTCTTCTCTGAATTTACCTTCTTTCACTAATTGTCTCAGATCCTTATTTGTGGCAGCAATTAATCGAACATTAACTTTACGGACTATTGAATCTCCTAACCTGATAATTTCCTGATTCTGAATAACACGCAGCAGTTTCGCCTGTAATGCCACGGATATATCTGCAATTTCATCCAGGAAAAAGGTGCCATTATCGGCTACTTCAAACAGGCCTTTCTTATCCTGATTTGCTCCGGTGAAGGCTCCTTTTTTATAGCCGAACAACTCACTTTCTAACAATGTATCCGGGATTGATCCACAAAATTGCGCCAGAAATGGCTGGTCTTTTCTATGACTTAAATTATGAACAGCTCGTGCAGCCAGGTCTTTCCCGGTTCCTGTTTCACCAAGAATTAAAACCGTTGCGTCGGTTTTAGCAACTTTCTTTATCAGATTAGTAAATTGCATCATGGCAGGACTTTGGCCTATCATTTCAGGTATGGTTTGAATGTTATCCAGCTGACTGCGAAGTATCAGATTTTCATTCTGCAGTTTCTCAAACTCAAGTATTTTCTCTAAGGCAAGTGATACGAGGTTTGCGAAAAATTTTAAGAATAAAAGATTATCTTCTGTAAATTCTCTCCGATTGGACTGGCTGTCCGCAAGAATTACACCCCAAATTTTACCTTTATATAAAATGGGAACACCGATAACCGATTTAATTTTTTGAATCTGAACACTTTCAAATTGTGATAAATTCGGATCGCTTTGCACATCATGATAAATGCTGGCTTCTTTTTCGTCAATTACTTTTTGTAATATACCGGATGAAAATTCAGATAAATCTTCAACATTCTCCTGCCCGATATTTCGTGCGCCTACAATGGAAAACCCATGGTCTTCCTTATATTGAACAAAAAGTCCACGTTCCGCTTTTAATGTATCGATAACCATATCCAGAGCCTTTTCCACCAGGTTATCCTGAAGAGTAACCGCATTCAGCAGTTCACTTATTTGGTATAAGGCATCAAACTGTTCAGCATTGAAGCCTTTGATTTCGGATAATTTTGTTTGTTTGGGCATAGCTGCTCTATTCAACTTCAAATGATTTTGGTCTCGAACGGGAACGATTATTAAATTCATCAATACACCAAATTACCCAAAAATAGTTAGGACTCACAGCTAATGCCTTATCAACTTGAATAGAGGATGTGCTTTGAGAAATGCCCTGTTTACTCCATTTAAGTTCTGCTTCTAAATTATCCGTATTATATATTTCTATGTTATACCTAAGCGAATAACCAGGTGTAAGCGGTTCCCAGTTTAATATTGGCATTGATGAAACCACCTCATTGCTGCCAGGACTGATCAGATTAATCTGATCTTTAATAATACGTTTGATGCTCATCTTGTCCAAATAAATCCGGTGATTATAGGCGTCTTTAACAATAATATGAAATTCATGACCGATAACGGCTTCAGCATTAGTAATACCCAAATCGGACATGGAAAAAATACGCTTGTACATTTGTAAATTAGGATCAAATAAAAGAAAATTTTTAAAACTTAGATCTGGATTTTCAATATAAATTGTATCAATATCATTATCCGGATCAGTAATTGAGCTTTCAACACCCAGAGTCAAAACCTGTAAATTAGGATAACGATTTTGTATAATACTGTAAATAAGCAAGCTATCTAGCTGAGGCGTTGAATTTAATTCTATATTAAAATTTTGACTCTTTTGTTTAGCCCATTCGACAAATATCGAATCCGTTAAATATCCGGATTTGGAAAAATAAAGCCAGCCATCATTAGAGGAAATATTCTCAATTTGATAATTTCCGTTGATATCTGTTTGGTCTAATATATTACCCTCTTTCCAGAAGACGGTGACATCACTTAGCGGAAGAATGGGTGAACTGATGGTTTTTACTTGTCCGGAAAGCGTCACCAGGCTGTTGTCAGGATTTTCCGGATCAAGCGGATTATGCCTGGGAGCGTCACAGGAATAAAATAACCATCCCCATAAACTAATCAGGACAAATAATATATTTATTATCTGATGCTTCATGTAAATATCTAATTATGTATCAGGTTTTTAATCAATAATTACAACCTTGCATATTTAACCAGGTTGCAGGCATGCTGTAAATTTGTTCACAAATAATATAATTCTAAAATAATAAAAGCACAAACCCTTGCTTGATTAATTTTAATCTGCTTCGTAAACTAAAATTAATTCAACATAATTTATTATTATAAATCAAATCCGGAAAAAAACTATGCAAGATTCTGATACGGCACAAAGAGAACCTTCGGCTTTGTTCCGCTGGATTGTTCTGTTGTTTATAAGCCTGGCAATGTTCGGTAATTACTATATTTATGACAGCATTGCTCCCATCGCCGATATGCTGAAAGCCGATCTTGGTTTTACAGATGAAAACATTGGCCAGATGTATTCGGTCTATTCCATAGCTGCTATTGTTATTTTATTAATCGGCGGCGTAATCATAGATCGTTATGGGACCAAAAAAACGATCCTGTATTTCGGAATTTTATCAACAATTGCAGCCGTTGTAACAGGCGTTTCATCGAATTTTTATATTATGTTAGGGGGCCGTGTTCTTCTTGGACTGGGGTCTGAACCGCTTATTGTTGCCATAACCACCGCCCTGGCAAAATGGTTCAAAGGTAAAGAACTTAGCTTTGCTTTTGGCATTAATTTAACAATCGCGCGGCTGGGTTCGGTGGCTGCAGATAATTCACCTACCTGGGGATATGCTTTTTACAACAATTGGCAAAATCCCTTATTTCTTGCTATGATTCTGTCATTAACATGCCTAATCGGCGGCGCCGTCTATTATTTTCTTGAAGGATATGCACAAAAAAATTATACGCTTGGAAAAGCTGCTCAAACAGATAAGGTGGAATTCAAAGGCCTGTTTAAATTTAATAAGTCTTTTTGGTTGATTGTAGCGCTTTGCGTGACATTCTATTCAGCTATCTTTCCGTTTAGAAGTTTCGCCATCAAATTTTTTATGGAAGCCCACGGTGAAACGCGGGAAATGGCCGGGTTTCTAAACAGCATATTGCCCATCTCTGCGATGATTGCCACACCGTTATTTGGTATTTTAGCTGATAAAATAGGAAAACGCGCTCTGTTAATGACGTTTGGTTCTCTTTTACTGGTACCCGTTTACCTATTGATGGTTTATTCGGATATATCGCTTTATGTGCCGATTATATTTATGGGAATCGCCTTTTCATTAATTCCGGCGGTAATGTGGCCTTCGGTAGCATATATTGTTGAAGAAAAACGATTGGGAACGGCTTATGCCCTAATGACTCTTATACAGCAGGTTGGTCTTGCCGGTTTTAACTGGATGATAGGCGCTGCCAATGATTATTCAGGCGCAAGCGCCCAGAATCCGGGAGGTTATGCTCTGGGCATGTGGATTTTCTCGATCCTGGGATTTCTGGGATTACTTTTTGCCTACTTGCTTCGAAAGGTTGAAACAGGTGAAAACAGTCATGGGCTGGAAGAGGGTATGAAGCACAGATTATCTTGATATGGAGAACAAATGAAAGTTGGCGTTATTGCGGATACGCATAATCAAATCCCTGGTAAAGTATTTGCGATATTTTCCGGAGTCAATTTAATAATTCATGCCGGCGATGTTGGACAGAATAACATTTTAACCGATTTGCAAACTATTGCTCCTGTAAAAGCGGTATTTGGCAATATGGATCAGTACCCCCTGGTTAGTGACCTAAAACGTTTTGAAATTTTTCAATTGGATGAATATAAAATTTGTCTGACTCATATCATTGGATCACATAAAACTTTTGCCTATGAACTTTTCAAACAAAATATCAAAGTGGATGTTGTAATTCACGGCCATACCCATAGGGCGGAAGATGTCGTTTATAATAAAATTCGTTTCTTAAATCCAGGGAGTGCCTCTCAACCAAGAAGCGGTTCACGCGGTTCGGTAGGGATATTGGTTATCGGGAAAGAAGAAATGAATTTTGAGTTATACTATTTATAAATAAAAAAAGCCAGTCCGTTTAAGACTGGCTTTTTATTAGCTATATACTTCGTTTTCGTTGCATTTGCATACAGCAATATTTTGTTCAGCAAATCGATAGGCGCCTTCCTTTTTGGATGGCACCATATTCACGGCAACAACATGGGAATAGTATTCATTGCAAACCGGGCATGCACGGCCATGCTGTGCCAATTTCATTGTTTTGCTGGCAAAATCTTGTTTCTTTGCCATTGTATTTCCTCCAGTTACATTTTATTGTGTTTTTATTCTTTCAAATCGATATAACGCAGTCGCTAAAATAGCTGAATAATTTAATAAATCCTTTTTATCATTTGATGTATATTTACTTTCCAGTTTATGCTCAAGTGTAACCATTCCTATAGCATTCGATTTAATTTCGATAGGAACAGATAAAAATGCATGTAATCCATAATTAGTTTTTTCAGCTTTTGAAAAGCGGGGAACAAAGTATTCACCTTTTTCGATGTCTTCAATAAGATGCGGTTTATTTTTCATAATAACAAATCCGTTTAAACCCTCATCGAGCGGGAATTCATAACCGTTTTTAAATGGATCATCAATACCGATTGCTTTTTTTATTATAGCTGTTTGAGTGTCAAAACCTTTTTTCATTCCAATTGTCAATTTAGATGCTTCAAAATTATTAATTATGAAATCACAAAAATATTCTAAACATTCATCGGTATTTTTAGCCGTATTCAATTTTTCTGCAATCTGAAATTTATTGTTCAGATATACGCATGTATTATTTAACTCAAATGATTTGAACGCTTCAAAAGAAATGGCATTAATGTTTTGAATGATACGTTCAATAGTTGTTACGTCATCTGTATTAAAATTTTCAGTGATATCTGAATCGAAAAACCAGTATATTTTTTCTGCGGATTCCAGTTGAATCATAAATCCCAGAACAGACTGCGGCTTGTAATCTGAATTTTGATAAAAAGGAATTAAATTTAAGGTCTGTTCGATTTTATTCTCAATCAGAATGCCGTCTTTATTCTCAATTAAAGTAAAGAGAGAAGTTGGATATTTACTAGTATCGATTAGAATATCCGGCTGCAGGTTTTCATGAATTATTTTCATTTTATCCTGTGGGTTTCTATAAATAATAAACCCATTCTTTGGATAAATAAAATCCCAGACAATCATAAATTGATTTTCGAGAAACTTTTTATAGTCC
>JAFGKZ010000052.1 GCA_016928315.1 Calditrichaceae bacterium | reverse complement strand
GTTCAAAAAGCAAAAATTGCCGAAAAAACGGCCAAGGAAAACTTTGAAGAATATAAAAGAAATCTGGCTTCGGAAATAGAACAATACTATGCCAATTATAAATCCTATCTGGATATTATTGAAATCAATAAACAAAATCTGGAAGCAGCTAATGAAGAAGTTCGTCTTGCAGAAGAACGCTATCAGATTGGGGCCGGTACTGCGCTTGAAGTACGTGAAGCCCAGGTAAATCTGACCAGGGCAGAAGAAATTTTGATTGCAGCCCAATTTAATGCCCGCATTGTCTTAGCACAATTGGACAATGGTTTAGGTTTGACTTATAAGAAATACGAAGAATAGAAATCCATATTTGAATAATGTAATCATATAACTGTTATAAAAACTGTCTATTCAAAATAAACAGTTATCGGGAGTTGTGATGAAAAAGATACTTATCTTTGTTTTATTAATTGTTGTAATTGGCGCACTGGTTGCGATAGCCCTTTCCAAAAAAGAGCGTGGGATTGAAGTTACGGCAGAAAAAGTTGAACGAGGCTTTGTGCAGCAAAAGGTAACCGGTTCAGGACAAATTCAGCCGGCAGTGGATGTAAATGTAAGCGCCCAGGTCGCTGGAAAAATTGTCGAACTTAATGCTAAAGAAGGCGATCGGGTTAAAAAAGGTGAATTGCTGGTTGCATTAGATCCCAGACAGTATAAAGCTGCTGTCGAACGGTCAAAATCTTCACTTCTATCGGCTAAGGCCAATGAAAAAAAAGCAAAAAGTGATTTGTCCCGGGCAAAAGATATGCAGGCTAAACGACTGATTTCTGACGCGGATTTCGAAGGCATTGAAGCGCAATATGAATCCGCAAAAAGTATGCGCATGCAAGCCGAAGCAACTCTGGAAGAAGCAAATGACGCCCTGGATAAAACCAAACTCTATTCAACAATGGATGGCATCGTAACCAAGCTGAATAAAGAGCTTGGTGAGATGGCCATTGGGGCCCAGTTTCAGGAAGATGTTATTATGATTGTGTCCGATCTTTCGGTAATGGAAGCATTAATCGAAGTGGATGAAAATGATGTAATTAATGTATCGCTGGGCGATACATGTGAAATTGAACTGGACGCCTTCCCAGATACGCTGTTTAAGGGCAGGGTAACTGAAATTGCCAATTCGGCCGTTACCCGCGGTTTGGGCACACAGGAACAGGTTACCAATTTTGAAATCACTATCACGCTTGAGAATCCCGATAATCGTTTTCGTCCGGGCATGAGCACCACCGTGGATATCTTTACTAATCGTCTGGATGATGTTATTAAAGTCCCAATTCAATCCGTAACGGTTAGAGAAAAAGCATCGCTCGAAAAAAAGGAATCGATTGAAGAAGGCCCCAAAGATGAAGGACCTGATCCTCGTGAATCGGAAATGCAGGAGGTTGTATTTGTGGTGGAAGAAAACCGGGCCATAGCCAAGCCGGTGAAATTGGGTATCAGTGATGATACCCATTACGCCATTTTATCCGGTATTAATGAAGAGGCAGAAGTAATAACCGGTCCGTTTAAGGTGCTAAACAAAACGTTGAAAAACGAATCATTGATAACCATAAAATCGACTAAATAAGGTTAAATTCATGTTAATCGAAATTAAAGATTTATCTAAAACTTATATATTGGGTGAAATTGAGGTACCCGCATTAAAGGAAACTAATATTAATATAGAAAAAAATGAGTATGTTTCTATTATGGGTCCAAGCGGATCGGGTAAATCCACCCTTATGAATATTCTGGGATGTCTGGATGTGCCCACCGGCGGCGATTATATTTTAAATAATCAAAATGTGAGCAGTTTGACAGATGATCAGCTGGCTGAAATACGCAACAAAGAAATTGGATTTGTTTTCCAGACCTTTAATCTGCTGCCCCGCGCGGATGCGCTGCATAATGTGGAACTACCGTTGATTTACAATGGTACGCCCAGAATTAAGCGAAGAGAAATGGCCCGTGAAGCTCTGGAAAAGGTTGGCCTGGCGGATCGCGCCGATCACAAACCCAATGAGCTCTCCGGCGGTCAGCGGCAGCGCGTTGCCATTGCCCGTGCTTTAATCAATAAGCCATCAATCATTCTGGCGGACGAACCAACGGGTAACCTGGATTCCAAAACCGGCGAAGAAATAATGAAAATATTTTCCGATTTGCATGCTGCCGGTCATACCATTATTCTGGTAACTCACGAGGAATATATTGCCAATCATAGCAAGCGAACTATCCGGTTACTGGACGGCTATGTGCAATCCGATACGATGAACTAATTCTATACAAAAAACCATGCTGCTAAAACTAACCCGAATAAACGAATATTTCCTTATGGCCTGGGACGCGCTCAGAACACATAAACTGCGTTCCCTGCTGACAACTCTGGGCATATTAATTGGCGTAACAACAATCATTACGATCTGGACGACGATCCAGGGTTTAAATGAATATGTCTATGGCCAATTATCCGGTTTAGGAGCATCCACTGTTTATGTTGAAAAATTTCCCTGGGTAATTACGGATAATTATTTCGAATTGCGCAATCGTAAAGAAGTTACTTATAATGAATATGAAGAAATTGAAGAATTTGCTACATTGGCTGATGCTGTTTCACCAGTTGTCTCTGCCAGAAAGAAATTGAGTTATGGAAAAGAGAAGTATGAAGATATTAGAGTCTTCGGTACGGACGATGAGTATGCTGTTATAGGAAACACTTTTCCCGAAGTGGGTCGTTTTCTTACAGTACTGGATATTCAGAATAATCACAAGGTCGTAGTTCTGGGTAAAGATATTGCCTCTAATCTTTTTAAAGAGGAAAACCCAATTGGCCGACGCATTAAAATTGATGCCGATAAATATTCCGTAATTGGCATATTGGAAAAAAAAGGCAGCGTGTTCGGCCAAAATATGGATGATTATGCCTATGTGCCTATTGGAACTTTTCGAAGAGTATATGGTGGACACCAGGGAATCCGTATTGCAGTTATGGCAAATAATCCCGATAATCTTGAAGACTTAAAAGACCAGTTGCGTGGTATTATGCGTCGTGTGCGCAAAGTAAAGCCGGCCGATGAGGATAATTTTGCTATCAATCAGCAGGACATGCTGACCAATTTATATGCGCAGCTTACCGGAACCCTTTTTATGATTGTTTTTGTAATCGGCGGTATCTCATTACTGGTTGGTGGTATTGGTATTATGAATATCATGCTGGTCAGTGTCACGGAGCGGACAAGAGAAATTGGTATTCGTAAGGCGATTGGGGCAAAACGACGAAATGTACTCAGCCAGTTTCTGATTGAAGCGATTATGGTATCTTCTCTCGGCGGACTTATTGGTATAATTTTAGGATTTATAGCAGGTACATTTATTTTAGGTATGATGGATTTGACGATTGGAGTCAGTGTTTCCGCCATTGCCATCGGTTTTGGTTTCTCAACTTTTGTCGGTGTTTTAGCGGGATTCTATCCTGCCTATAAAGCGTCCAATTTAAATCCGATTGAATCTTTAAGATATGAATGAGATGGCATAAGTATGATAATTCAGGAAAATTTACTGGTCGCTGTAAATCAGTTAAAATCGGGTAAAATGCGTTCTCTGTTAACCACGCTGGGAATAACCATCGGGATAGGTACGGTCATTTTTATTGTAGCCGTACTGGAAGGGTATAATCGCTCGATAACTGAAGAATTGAATATCCTTGGCGCCAATACCTTTCAGGTGCAGAAAAATGATATTAATGAAGGTTTTAGCCATGACCGTCGGAGGGACGTTCGTAAAGATTTGAAAAGAGAATTAGCCGCTGCCGTTCGGGAAAATTGTGATATGATTGAAGCGGTCGGGGCTGAAGTTTGGCAATTTGGACAATCGATTCATTATAAAGATAAGCATACCAATCCAAATATAATGGTTGCCGGCGCTGAACCGGAATTTTTTGTGAATAACGGTTACTTTGTTGAAAGCGGGCGTTTCCTGACTCCTGAGGATATTGCCAGTCATAAAAAAGTCACCGTTTTGGGTATGGATGCCGTTGATGTGCTTTTTCCATTTGAAGATCCAATGGGCAAGACAGTGAAAATATCGGGGCAGAAATTCATGGTAGTGGGCACCTTGGAACGGCTGGGCAATTCTACCTTTGGCGGCAGCCGGGATAATGTGGTCACTATTCCCATTACCTGTTTTGAAGATTTGTGGGGAAAAAATCGGTCGGTGAATTTGACTTTGCGTGTTAAAGAGGGGATTGATTTTGAAGCTGCACAGAACCAGGTAATCGGTGTATTGCGCGCCGAGCGAAAAGTACCGCCGGGTAAAGACAACGATTTCGCTATTTTTTCTAACGATACTCTAATTGATTCATTTAATAACATTGCCGTTCAAATTCAATTAGTAGCAGTTTTACTTGGATTAGTTTCATTGCTTGTAGGTAGTATTGGGGTGATGAATATTATGTTAGTGACTGTTACCGAAAGGACACGAGAAATTGGTGTGCGGAAGGCGGTTGGAGCGAAAAAAGCATTTATACTGCTCCAGTTTTTAACTGAAGCAATTGTACTGAGTATACTGGGGGGTATTATCGGGCTCATTCTTGGATTTGGTCTGGCGGGTTTGGTAAGCTTACTGCTAAAGATTCCTTTTACTGTTCCTTTTTGGGTTATTATAACATCAATATTTGTTACAACCATCGTCGGATTATTAGCCGGAATGTATCCGGCGGCAAGAGCGGCCAAAATGGATCCGATTAATGCGCTCAGGTATGAATAAACAGAATAAATTCTATATAAGGTAATTCCCCAAGAGTTGTGAAAGCGGTTTAAATTTTATCCAATATACCATCCCAGCCTGAATTATTCATAAATTTTGGCCGTTAAACCGCTAAGATTAATCAATTGAATTTCTAATGCTTACATCGGGTTGCTCTTGTTCTGTCATTCCTGCCCGTCCGGTCTCTCAGGAAATATTTTGCCCGAAGGATGGTTGTGAATTATTTAGGCTAGATAAATGTAGATAAAAATTTTTCGGCATTTGTAATCCGAATTCCATGTTTGTTCACATAATCATCACTACCATGCAAGGCAACCTGAACAGCTTCTGTCTCCGGGAAACGCTCTTTTAGGTATTTTAAAGCAGAATTAATATCCCGATTTCGTTTTTTGCATTCTAAAAATAACGTAGGTTTATTATTTTCTGTAATTATAAAATCAACTTCTCTGCGATCCACGTCCCGGAAATAACGTAACTCAATATCAAGACCATCATAATCCTGACGGAAATGACACCATTTCAGCAGATTGCAAGCAACCATATTTTCGAACCGATAACCTTCATCTTCCAATAGAGTCCAGTCATACAAGTAATGTTTTGCTTCTTTTTTTACAGCTCTGATTTTAGGAGCGCCAAAGGGATAAATACGAAATATCATATAAATATTTTCCAGCATAACTAACCATCGGCTAATCGTCTGGTGTGAGACCTGCAAATCCAGACGCAAGGCATTAATTGATAGCGGACTTCCGACAAGATCCGGCAATCGAATAGCTAAGTGTTCAAGTTGGGCGATATCCTTCACATTCTCCAAAGAATTTAAATCATCCTGTACAAGACGGTTTCGGTATTCTCTGCTCCAACGACGCGTTTCCCTTTCCGATTTTAATGTTAAGGGTTCAGGAAAACCACCGAAGTTCATTAAATCAGATAAAGAAAAAAGCTTCTCGTTTTTAATTTCAGCAAAACTAAAAGGATGCAAACGATAGGCGTTATACCTTCCCTGTAGAGAATCACCTCCGTGTTTATAGTAATTCAATTTCCCGCTTCCTGTAACAATGATTTTAAGCTCGTTTTTACGTTTATCAAATAAACCTTTGATTACCTGACGCCAGCGAGAATATTTATGAATCTCATCCAGCACAAGTATTCCAATCCCTGCCGGAAACTGTTCTCTAATGATGGTTTCCCTGTCCTGGTTGTTATCCCAGTTTAAATAGTGTGCAATTTCATGGTCCTGTTTTAAATCATCCATTATTTTTTGGGCCAGAGTCGTTTTGCCGCACTGACGTGGACCTGAAATGAAGACCATCTTTTTCTGTAAATCTTCTTTCACAGGGATTTCCAGGTAGCGGGGGATGTAATTCATATTTTTAACCTCATCTTAAAATACACGCGAGTAATTTACGATGGACTTAAATATAATCGTATTATTTCTTGATGTAAAGCAGGATAATAATCTAAACTCAAATAAAATAATAGGATGGTTTAAGTTTGTATAAAATTAACCAATATTTTTTTTATGAACTGGTCGACTTGAAAATTTTACCCATATTACAATTACATACATCAATGTGGACCAGATCATTCCCGGGAAAAATGGTTCAACGCCAAAAGGATAATCAGGCAACCCCGCGATGAGATGTAATTGTCCCCAAAGGAACGATATAAATGAAATCCCAAAACTCAGTATCATGGCAAGCAATGTGGATTGTTTTGAAATCCTGAGCTTGGGAAAGTAAACGGATAATAAAGGCAGCAGCAGCGGCGGGATAAATAAACTGCCCAAATTGTACCACAGTCTTATAACCGACGGAACTAGCAGGATAAGTATAATTGAAATAATTGCTGTAATAATAAGGCCCCACTGAACATACTTTTTAATTTCGCTTTCCGAAATATTTTTTTTGTACTGTGCCACAATATCATTGCCAAATGTCAGGGCGGATAAAAAAGTATAACTATCCACCGTGGACATGATGGTTGCCAGTAATCCGGTAAAGAATAATCCTTTTAAAACAGGCGGTAAAATCAAATTGCCTAATTCCGGAAAGGACATCATCGGATTGATATCGGGCAATAAAATAAACGCGTATAATCCGCAGATGAGGGTTAGCATATCAAAAACAAACCAGAAGCCGACTGAAATGATGATGCCTTTCCTGGCGATTTGCGGGGTTCTGGCAGCCGAACAGCGCTGATGAAAGCCTGGATCGATAAAGGTCCAGCTGGCGATTAAAATCCATACAATGATTTCCTGCCAGGATAATCCACCGGAAATGCTTTTATGCAGACTATCCAGATGATCCGGGATTGCATTTAATGATATGGGTGATTGAATCAGAAATATGAACAACATAATAAATCCGGCAAACATGGTAAGAAATTGCAGCATATCCGTTCTAACCACTGAGCGGAATCCGCCCCAGTAAACGTAAATCATTGAAAAAACGGTCCCCAGTAACACGCTATAAAACAGGCTGATGGAAAACAAACTTTGCAGAAGAACACCAATCATCAAAATATAGGGCGCTGGTGAGGTCATGAATAAAATGAAAACACTGCCCAGAAGTCCGATGGGTTTATTATAAACCCGGTAGAGCATATCCGGAATGGAATAACTATCCGACTGCCGGATTTTTGGCGCCAATAAAAAAGCAAATAACAATGCAAACACATAATAGGGCAGTCCAAAAACAATCCAAACAGAAATACCCTGTAAATGGACAAACTCGCCTACACCGAGGATTCCCCCATACCATGTTGAAACCAGCGTGGCTACAAAGGCTGGAATGCTGAGTGTCCGCCCGCTTAATAAAAATTCAGATTTATCCGAATCCTTTTGTCTTGTTTTGAAACCGTAGAATAAAAGCAGTATGATATACAAGGCAACTGGAATAAAATCAATCGCAGTCATATTAATTTTCTTTTAATACCAGATAACTGAAAATCCGGCCGGATTCAAACTCAATGATGCATTCTTCCTGATCACAGACATTACTCATTCCAACAAAATACGTATCATAATTTCGATGTTGAAGATTATACCGGAATCCCTTTAAAGTCAGATTTTTTACCGGATAGGGTGAAAAAAAGGAGATCAGTGTTCCAGGTTTATAATTAAACTTGTGTTTTCCTTCTTTCAGAATGGTCATACAGCCATGATTATCATAAATTTCAACCGGAATTTTTTCATTGTACTCAGTCAAAAAGAGTAAATTAGCGCTGGTATGATCCATTCGTTTGCCAAATGCAGATAGAACGATTAACCGATCCGGCTTAAGCGAGGTAGCAAAATGTAAAGCCTTTTCCATATCGGTTGAATATTGATCCTGAATGTGAATCACTTCTGCGTCTTTAAAATGATTCAGCGTGTCCCGTGAGATGGAATCAAAATCACCAATGATGAAATCTGGTTTGATGCCTGATTTTTTACAGGCGATTGCACCGCCATCGGCGGCAATAATAACCGATGCTGATTTTATAGCCTGAACAGCCAGTCTGGATTCCAGAGGCCGTCCGTTGGCGACGATGGCAATTATCTTTTCTGACATATTCTTTTTCCTAATAATTAAATTTATAAGTGCCTAAAGTGACTAAAATGCGCTAAAGTTTATTTTGAGTTATTAAGTATTCTCTATATCTCTCTTAACTTAGTAACTACAATTTTTCTAAAAAACTTTAGTCACTTTAGAGCACTTTAGTTCACTTATTAATTTTTACAATTTATATTGCAAATTTACAAACCAATTTCTCGTTGCCGCCGGGAAAAAGGCAGCGCCCTCTCCATGAGCCAGGTATTTTTTATCAAGTAAATTATTTATTTTCAACTGGATGGCAGCTTCTTGCAAACCAATTAAACTCAAATCCTGTCGCAAACTTAAATTGAAGACAGTATAGGCATCAACAGTATTTTTTTCATTTTCAAAATTATCGGTATAGTATTTACCAGAATAGCGCAAGTCAAGTGATGCATAAGTTCCCTGCCAGTTATAGGTTAATCGCAAATTACCCAGCAAATCAGGAAAACCGGCTATACGATTGCCATCCAGCATTATGCTGGTATCAGAATCAAATACAGTGTAGGAAACAAGCTCATTATGGCTGTAGGTTATATTACCGCTTAAGGAAATTTGTGGTAATACCTGTAACTGTCCGGCTGCTTCAACTCCCTGATGCAGTGTGTTCTCAGCATTGCCTGTAATTGGCTGGCCAAAGCGGTCCACGCCGCCTTTTTTGATAATCTCATTCCGGAAACTCATCGAATAAAGATTTACATTGCCTTTAAATACTGCTGATTGATAGCCAAGGCCTAATTCAATTCCGGTAAGTGTTTCCGGTTGTACTAATGGTTTATTAAAATTATAGACGCTGTCAGAACTCATTTCAAATTGCGGGACAACCGGTCCCCATGATTCCGGTGTGCTGGCTTCAGCCGCGTCATAAAAATTTTTTAATCTGGGTTCGCGGGTTGTATTGGAAATACTTAAATAGCTATGCCAACTGGAACTGATATTATAATTAATACCAATACGCGGGTTTAGAAAATGATAAGGAATTTCAAATTCGTTATTCAAAAATTTCTCATCATACAATTTGTACTTTTGATAAACATACTGCAGATCGGATGTCAGATTAATATTTTTACGATACTTATAAACCTGGTGATAATAAAAAGATGCTATATATTTGGCACCTTTGTACTGATAGTAATGGCGGGCATTATTTCCAACTAAGTCATCAGGCAGGCCGCTGCCTTTTTGCAGCCGGCCCCAATGTAAGGATCGGTGGGCGCGGAATTCACCGCCTAAGGTGAACTCGCCCCAGCTTCCATTAATTGAGAGTTGCGGCAGCCAGCCTAATTGTTTGTTATTTACATAAGCGCGAATCAGCGCATTCGATGGAATAGTATCAACCGAATAACCAAATTCAGGCGTTAGACGAAAATATTCCGGATTATTAGTAGCCCAACTGCCGTCATAATCAAAAAAGCCGTAACCCAAGG
>JAFGKZ010000051.1 GCA_016928315.1 Calditrichaceae bacterium | reverse complement strand
TGCAATAGTTCGATACATCTCTCTATGGCGGTTATGCTCTGCCGCATTGGGGATGGTGGTATTTCTTAAATCACCAGGTACAGCTCTACTGTTGTAGCCTATGATGCCGTGATGACGACCTGTACGGGCTGGTGCAGATATTGGTTCTTCTGTGAAGGTTTCGGTGGCAGGTTCAGATTCAACAGGAATAAATGCCTTCGGCCCGGCAGAAACTGCTGGCTTAGGTGCAGGTGTGGTCTTGGCAATAGCAGGCTTTGCAACTTTTACAACTTTGGGAGTAGCTTTGGGTAACTGCGTTGGTTCTGGTACTGGTTTGACATCTGCTACCTTTAGCTCTTTGGTAACAGGTTCGGTTGGTTGAATGTGCTTTGCAACAGAGATCTCTGTTGCTATTGGCACAGATGTTTTCTGTGGCGATTGCTCATCGCGGCGAATCAGGTTGAAAACTGAAACGGTTGTAAGAACTGTGACCACGGCTGCTGCGAAAATTATCGACATTAGTTTATTTGGTTTCATATATTACCTATTAATATTTAAATTAGTCTAATTTCATTTTAACATAAACTATATTGCCATCATTTGCAGGATAAACCACGTGCAAATTACCATCCTTATCAAACTCAGCATCTATATATTTATCCTTAAACAAAAAATCGCTTGAAATTTTCACATCTTTTAAAATAAATTGTTTATCAGTCCATTTATTATCTTTATCTTTTCTAATTATAAAAAGTCGGCCATCGCTGTCAGTGGCTAAAACATGCACATTACCTTTGGAGTCAAATTTAACATTTGGTAAAAACCCCTCAGAAATTTTGATGGTATTTGCAGGTTGATCACTTTCAAAAAAATATATATCTGAAGATGTCTGTTTTATGTTACCGTCTAATAAACCGCTGTAAGGATGTTTGTGAAGTGTAAAAGCAACAAATGCTTTATCTTTCATAACATTTAATGATACGGTTCCAAAATCATAACTGTTTGGGTCAGATATTGTTTTATAAATGTTGCCATTTTGCATAATTCTTCGTTCTTCAGGATTATAGCCCGCATAATACAAGACGACCGATGAATCAGGCGGCAGAACACCTTGTGATACATATTTTGGATGCCTCTTTCCTAAGCAATGAATCAGTTTTGTACCATATATAATTTGACGAATTTCAAAATCTTCATACTTTTCACCGCCATAATTAATTTCTTTATATAATGACATTTGATTTTTTTCTATTTTAGCAAAATAAGGTTTTGCATAACCTATAGCATAACCACCGCATAAATAACGAGTAAATGCCTCAACTCCAAAAAATGTTTCTTGAGTACTAATAACACAATAATTATCCGATGTGTATTGAACCGTAAGGAGTTTATCAACGGGTTTACTCTGCGATTTAGGTGGAATTGCAATGTATTTTGCCGGCTTATCGAATCCTTTCTGTACATCATATATATTGACACCTGAATATGTATATCGCTCCGGCCATTCTACAAACGCAAGCAATAGACGATCATTTTCCATAAATCCGCCAAGAAATATATTATTTTTTTTATATATTCCAACTTGTTTGAAATTATCATCACTGTAAAGAAATAATTTATACAAATCATGAATCAATATAAATACCTTATCATCCCCGGATACAAATATCTGAAATGGCTGAAGATAATAAGAATCATATTTTCCATCCGGGATGATAATTTTTCTTTCCAAGACTGCTTCACCAAAACAAAATGTGGAAATCATCAAACTAATTAGTAAGATTTGTTTGATCATGGTAATCTTAACCACCCTTCTATATCATTATCAAAATACCAACGGTTTTCCATAGACTTAGTCCATTCATCAGCTGCTAAGTAAGCCGCATCCAATTGTCTTGTACTAGCACCACCTTTAACGTATGGATTGTCGGGTGCATGCCCTTCATCTTCTGCAAACGCATGACCTAACGTGGGGCCATACCCTTTGTTATAATGGCTAAAGTAATCCTGCCCCATATGCATAACTGCCTGGAAAAATTCTGGATCACCTTCGTAAATTGCCTGGTTAACCAATTTTTGGGCCTTATCCAGACTTTGAAAATGCAGCGGATATCCGGATGAAGGAAAATCTGGGAACTCTATCTTAAACAAATTAAAAACTTTTATAGCCCAAGGTTTTGTTGGTCTTGACCAATCCATATGATCAAGTGTTGTATAATCAAAATCTCCTGTGTGGTATCCCATGTCACTATGCCCATGCCAAATAGATCCTTTATATGTCTCATAAGATTGAGCCCATATTCCTGGGTACAGTTTTTTTATCATATCATCTGAAAGACCATAAGCACTCTGCAGCCCGCTTTCGCGGATAGCATACCTAATTCCATCATTCCACAAACCGGTTGGATCCATTCCATTCACCGGATCATTCCCGCAGTATAGATACTTATGCAGCGTCATAGGCTCTTCAAATTTACCCATCACTGGATCATGGCTTGCAAATCTTCCAAGATATGGTGAATACATTCTTGCTCGCAGATAATACATTCCGGTTTCGGAATCCAAGTACTGTCCAGTGAACCTGAAGCCGTCGCTCGTGACTGGTGGCTCGTGACTCGATTCAAGTGTCTCGCCGAAC
>JAFGKZ010000050.1 GCA_016928315.1 Calditrichaceae bacterium | reverse complement strand
TTATTTAATAAAAATAGAATTATTATAGTTAACAAGAGTTTCATGTCGGCTCTGCTAAACTAAGATTAACTTTATAAAATATATAAAATGTCTTTTCAAAAGACAAATATTCAAAGGGAATTTAAAATGAGAAATAAAAAAGGATTTATATTTCTACAATCCCTTGACATTTCTGCACTGGAGGCGGCATCCGCCGGAAGGCGGACCTTCACTGCGTTTCGGCTTGAATTAGCAAACGGCAGATTACGATCTTCATGAAAATATTAAAAAATGAGTTTAAAAAATTGGCACAACCGGATATGTATAATTGTATGGGTTTTGGAACTTAGATATTGGAAACTAAAAATCCCGCCATCGGCAGGATTTTTGTGCTGGAGGCGGGACTTGAACCCGCACGCCCGGATAGGCACTACCCCCTCAAGATAGCGTGTCTACCAGATTCCACCACTCCAGCTTAATGGATTTAATTCGTATTCTGATTATCAAGCGGAGCTACCGGTATATCGGGTATCGGCATGGTTTCTTGCTGTTCGACGCGTTTTTCAATCAAACTTTTTTGCGCTTCTTCGGCTTCCGTTTTGTATAACATACCAATCAGAATAGCAAAAATCATATAAAGCGCAGCTATCCAGGTTGTAGCTTTACTTAAAAAATCAGCAGCGCCCCGGCCGCCAAAAATAGTGCCGCCACCCATGCCGCCGCCAATAGCGCCAGCCAGTCCCTGACCTTTGCCGGCTTGTAATAAAATAACAATTACCATAGTGATGCTTAGCAGGATAAACATAATTATCAAGAACGTGTACATACAATCCTCTGTTTGTGTAATTTAAAAGAGTGTGAATTTAAACAGAAAAGATGCATATATCAAGATAAATCCAATAGAATAATTCATTTAAAAAAAATAAAAACATTTCGCATAAAACGGATTATTTCCGTAATTTATTAAAAACCTATAATGAAAATTTAAAACTAAAAGTTAAAGAATCCTGTATTTATTACGATTTTTATTATTCATTGTGTAAAGTTTTTACGCATTGATTTTATTGATGAAAGTAAAAACAGTACAAACAAATGGATTTCCTCATCTGGCATGGATATTGCGAAACAGGGCTAAAGCGCATATCTCAATCATAAATACCCAAGGATGGAGCCCTGATTATCAAATCAAAGATTTTTTCATAAGTTAAATTTGCATAAAGGAAATTAATCCATGTTAAATGAATCCAGTGGTATTTTAAAAATTATTCTATCCATTTTGCTTTTTCCACTTTATTTCCAGAGTCAATTTATTGCATTTGCCTGGGGCGCCGATGAAGCATTCTGGATAATGACAGGAAAGCGTGTCTTTTTGTTACTGCCCGTTCTGGTAATCATTTTGGGATGCTGGATTACGATTGCTTGTGCCATTTCCATACTTTTCCGTCATAATCGTATGGCATTTATTTCATCCATGTTTATCACATGGTGGGATTTAGGTAAATCGATAGTTTCCTTCTGGGGTGGTATTGTAAAATTTGCATTCATTTTTATTATTGCATTATTAAATGTAATCAAGATTGTTTTACTTGGCGCCTGGTATGTAATCCAGGAAATTCTTTTTGCACCATTCAGGCTATTGGGCAACCTGGGTACCAGGGTAATCAGTTCTAATATTCCATGGATCGCAGTAGTGTTGACCATCTTCTGGTGTTTCATCGAAGCAACTATATTCACGTATGTAACAACACCATTAGTTATCGATACGTTTTCAAATATTACGGGAGAGCAGTTATCTGAATTTGTTATCCGGATTCCCCTGTTTGTATTTTTACTTTTTATTGTCCTTGGAAGTTATGCGGTTCTCTCAACGTTGGTCGATTCTGCTAAAAGTAAAAAGGTATCATCATTGGCTGGTATTATTGTAATTGAAATTGTTGTATTATTTGTTGAGGTTATGTTCTTATACCGTGAATTTGTTGATGCATTATCGCCATGGCTGGCACAACAGTCTGAAAATTTTGAATTAGGCATATTCTGGACTCTGGTTATTTCTGCCTTTGCCTGGTTTGGCATTAGAAGTGTTTCCTGGTTCCTTTTTGCCGCTCACGGAACGCCGGCTATTATGGCTGTGATTCAAGGAAAAGGTTTAAAATTAAAAGAAGCAAATGATAAAGTGGCTGTTAAAGTGCCACCGATTGAATTTAGTTCCGATTTCATGAAGAAAATTAAAGCCGATACGGCATGGATTGAAGAAAAAGGCGAAGAAATACTTGGCGCTTTTATTCTGCCTCCGTTGCAGGTACTGGCAGCAGCTATTAACTTTTTTACCCTGCTGATATCCGGTAATCATTTATTTGAATTACCTTTCAAGAAAGTTGCCGACATCATGGATTCCAAAGTCTTATTAAATGCCGCTCCTGCGAAACCAAAAACGACAAGAGCCAAAAAAGCATAACAATAGCAAATTTTTAATAAAACTATAGGAGTTTGATGATGAATTTAGTTAAAAAATTATTACCAGTAATAATTGGATTAAGTATAATTATTTCGATTAATTCCTGTGGATTCGGCGGACAACCAGAACCCAGATTATCTATGTTTATCGGTGTCGATATCAGCGGATCGTTTATTAAAGGGAAATACTTCGATGATTCGATAGATTTTCTGGCACATTATATATATGCGCATTTAAACGGATTAGGCGGATTAGATGTACCAAGTGTGCTGTTCGTTGGATCAATCGGCGGCGAAAAGAAGGATGAACCAAAAACGCTTTATCCGATCTCAGACTTCGAAAACAAATCGATCGAAGAAATAAAGATGCAGCTGAAAAAAAGTTTTCCTAAAAATAAGTTTAATCCATTTACAGATTACAATGCGTTTTTTGATCAGATTGCCAGAACAGTCCGCGACCGCAATCTCATTTTAAAACCGATTTCGATTGTAATGATCAGCGATGGCATCCCCGATGTCCCTACCGGAGACAAAAAAACAGCAGACTATGAAGACATCATAGTGAAACCACTCGAACTGCTGGCACGGAATATAACCATTCGTCTGCTATATACGGATGCCGTAGTTGGTAAAGACTGGCAAACAAAGGTCAAACGTAAACGTGTAAAAATATGGACACAGGATGCAACGGTTATGACATCCTGGAAAAATCCCAATATATTACTGCCGGATACGACTTTCGAAGAGCAGGAACGCTTTTTTAACTGGGTAAAAGATAACGTGGATTTTGGCGTTCGCGCCCGTCGCGTGGATTAGTATAAATTTATCAAATCATAAAAAGCCCAGCTATTACCACTGGGCTTTTTTGTTTGTACTTTTTAATTTGAATAGGATCAAATATTTATTAAAAAACGGCTATGATTTATTTTAAATCCTATTTTGTTACTTTCACATATAGCGTATCCATAACCACAGAACCGAATACACCTATACCATCACCCTGAATATTATACTTTGCTTCATGAAAATTACCATCTTCTTCCTGCACACTATCATAGGTTTGTAAAAATTCTTTATAATTTATATCACAAGCCATGGTTATAATCTGGTAATCATCATAAAAGTTAAAATAAGGCCAGAACATCTGAACATTTGTATAACCGGCAGTTTCAGGAGTATCCTGAGTCCAGTCATAGGTATAACTCCAATCGACTAAATCTTCTTCGACCTCAGAAGAATCCGGATTGGAATATGGATTGTTATAAATATAATTATATTTAGAAGGGTTTAAAGCCTGTATGGTATTTACATAAAAGGTTGTGCCCGGCGCCCGGTTAATTGTAAGCATAAAATGCTTGGATTGATTATTCTCATCCTGCTCCCTGTATTTAAGCTCAGTATAATTAATATTAATAATCTCAAATCCATCTTCAGGAATTTTGGTAATTGATGAAGCCTGCAATTCTTTTCCGTCAATTATAGTAGTAACATTTAATTGGTAACGCTGACCATATTCTATCAATAAGTCATCACCATTATATTCCCAATAGTAATTTTCCAAACGGCGGTCTTGTTCCGGCGCCCTGTGAAAAGACAGAGGATATACTATATCCGTTTGCAAATCTGTAATGGTAACTGTGGTATTGTTAACTTCCGGAATTAGTGAAAAATTGTTAAGGTTTTCATTAATTTTAAAATTTCTGGTAATTCTAATGTTTTTAACTTTATGGTGCGGCACTAAATAACCATCAATTACTATTTTTGGGCGATAACTTGTATTTTCCACTTCTACGCTTCCCTTTCCGCAGGAATAAATAAATATTATTAAAGATAGTATTAATATGTGTTCAATAGTTTTCATAGTACACTCCTGTTTTATCTATAGTATCATATCATCAATTAGAAGTTAATGTTAATTCCAAGAGTAGGAAGTAAAGGCATCATATAAATTTCCTCCGCATCAGGTTTTCCATTCTCATATTGATAATCCACAAACCAAACGTTTTTTCTGTTTCCCACATTATATATCTGTATATATGATTCAAGTGCTAACAGCTTGAATTTTTTTCTGTAAATTAAGCTTATATCCATGCGTGCGTAATCCGGAAATCGAATATTATTAATACGGGTCGGAGCATACTCAACATAACTTTCTGGTGCGTTTGGCGTGGAACCGATAATATATGCGGAACCTGGTTCCGTGTATGGTTGTCCGGTAGAATGCACAAAGTTTAATCCGATATGCCAGGTGCCTTTATATACATTTTTCGGCTTACCCGAAAGATTAAATGTGCTTACCACGTTCAACATCGATGTACGGTCATGTCGTGGATAAAATGATTTACCGCTGTTGATCACATCAATATTATATTTCGTTTTTGAAAGCGCATAGCCAATCCAGCCGGTTACAAATCCTATATCTTTACGAACAATCAATTCTGCACCGTATGAGTTTCCATCACCCTGATTGAACAAACTTTCTGGTATATCATATATTGGCGCACCTTTTTCGTTATATCGATCGGGAGCCAGGTCTGTGATAAAATTTTGATTATATGATAATACATTTTCATATTCTTTATAATAGGTTTCAACCTCAAACTCATAATCTTCGCTTATTTCCTGTTGATACCCGAGAATAAAATGTACAGCTTTTGATGGTTCATGATAACGATTCGAATTTGTCCAAATATCTGAGGTTATAAATCGTGGAATACGGTGTAAATACTGGTAAAAAATTCCCGCAGCTGCTTTTAAATTACTTTTATCTGTTAAACGATATTTAGCTGAAAGTCGGGGACTGAAATTAAGATAGGATGTGTCTGCATCAAAGTAATTGTAACGCAATCCGGTTTCGATATCCCATCGCCAGTTGGGACGCCAGTTAGTCTGAAAATATGTGGCATAATGCTCGGGTTTTGCTTTAGCATCAATTTCACCGCCAGGAAACTCCTGACTATAATTTATTCTAATGTATTTTTGTTCAAAACCAAATTTCGCACCAAGTTTATTAGAATAATGGTATTCTATATTTCCTTTGAGTGTAAAATCCATTACGATATTATCTTCATAGACATCAAACTCATCCAGATTAAAATAGGAAGAAAAACGGCTATTCGTTATCCAAAAATTTGAAAAAACAGTGGGTGAAAAAACATGCGTCCAGCGCATACTACCCGTTTTATTTCCCCAATCATAAGTCAAACCTACCTTTTGTTCTGCATCTTCATTAAAGTTGAGATCCAGGTAATCTCGGCCTCCATAAGCACTCAATGTCAATTTATCTCTGTTTCCCAATTCAAAAAATCCTTTTATATTACCGTCGTAAAAATAATAATCCGGCACATCGTCAATGTAATTTGCAACTGTCTTGTCAAAATAGGTACGTCTGACCGAACCGGATATGGAACCAAAATTACCAACGGGCATTTGCAGGGTTGTTCTGGCGGATAGCAAACTAACGGCAATGGAACCCTCAAATTTTTCCCGGTTTCCATCGATATTTGTAACATCCACAACCGATGACAAGCGACCGCCATATTCAGCGCCAAATCCGCCTTTGGATACGTTCACCTGCTTAATAGCATCCGTATTAAAGGTTGAAAAAAATCCAAAAGCATGTTCTGGATTATAAACATCCGTTCCATCGACTAAATATAGATTTTGATCGGCTGTACCGCCCCGAACATATAATTCTGACGAGAAATCCGAAACCGGCATTATTCCAGGCAGCGTCTGTAAAGAACGCATCAAATCAGCCTCAACAGCCTGCGGAATTTGTTGAATCTGTTTAGCATTCAAATTGATTTCAGAAATCGGTTTATTGTACAATTTTTGTATAGTGGGAATAGAATCAGCGACAACCACAATCGCCTCTGTTTGCAAAATATCTTCTTCAAGATATACATCCAGTTTTCTCCGATCACCTTTTTTAATCGTAATCTCACTCACCGATTGAAGATACCCTAAGTAGTCTACAATAATATTATACGAGCCTGCCGGTATTTTAGGGATAACATAATATCCACTTTGGTTCGTACTGCTGCCGAAACTGGCTCCTTCCACATATACATTTGCCCCAATAATTGCCTCCCCATTCGATTTATCATACACATATCCGCTAATATTCCCTGTATTGGATTGAGCAATGATTTGTGCATATACCATAAATGTAAGAAATAGATTTGTTTTGATTGTTTTCATTCTTTCCCTTTCTGATTAACTGAAATAATTATAAATTGAGTCAAATCTTTCAGCAAAGAACGGACAACCTGATAGAATGTTTCAGCGGTTTTGAATAATCTTTTTTATCTGTGATAATACTCACAAGGATAGAATGATTTAAATCACAATGAACTTTTTTTCTGAACTTTTATTCGGTGCACCCGGTAATTTATTCCAACAGGACATCTGTATTTTAATAAGTGTTAATTTCTGTCATTTTTATCAAATTGTATATGTAGAATTGTCAGTTCATCAGTGACAGAATTAAATACGATAGTCTAATAGTTATATCCATATAAACATAATACATTATTTTTATTCAAGTTAAAACGTTTGGCATATTGTTTGAAATGATAATGGTAAAATTATAAACGTAATTATTAACTAAACAATCTAACTTTTAATAAGGAGGTGTGTTATGCCAATAGTAAGATGGAATCCAGAAAGAAGCATCTTTTCATTAAAGAGTGATATGGATCGTTTATTCGATAATTTCTTTACAGACAGGCCAGGCCAGCTTCAATCATATTCAGATATGACACCCATCGTAGATGTGGAAGAAACTGATCAGGCATTTTTAATAACAGCTGAAGTTCCGGGTATTAAAAAAGACGATATCAAAATCACTTTCGAAAATAATTATCTCACTATCAGTGGCGAAAAGAAAGTGGAAAAAGACAGGAAAGATAAAAATTTCCATCATATGGAACGCAGTTTTGGAAAATTCAGCCGCACGTTGGGAATTCCTGCCGGAGTAATGCTTGACAAAATAGAAGCTGAATATGATCAGGGAATTTTAAATATCAAGATTCCCAAAGCTGAAGAGGCCAAGCCGAAACAGATTGAAGTGAAAGTTAAATAGTTTATTTGTTATCAACATACACAGCCTGCTCTTTTACTGAGCAGGCTTTTTTATTTCTAAATACAATATAGCATAATAGTATTACTTTCCAATTTTTATGGATTGTTCTAATAGAAAAAAATATAAAATTATTGTTGTATTTGAACCCTAATGCTGTGTAAGTTTGCGCGTTTTAAAATATAAAATAGTATATAAACCTGATCTTAATATAAGGGTATGTAAATGGATGCATCCAAACTTGAATACTTCAAACAGATACTGCTAAATAAACGTAAAGAGACAAAAGAAAACCGGGATCGCTTATGGAACAGCATTTGTCAATCATATGATTCAGACGATGATAGCATTCGTCACCCAAATGATGTAGCAGATCATAGTACATCCCTTGATGAAAATGAATATAGTTTTCAATTTTTAGAGCGGGAAGATAAATATATTCAAAAATTGGACAAAGCTCTGGAAATGATTAAAACGGGCAATTATGGCATCTGCCGAGTTTGCGGACAGGAAATCAATGAAGAAAGATTGAAGGCGGTGCCAACAACAAATATCTGCATAAACTGTAAGAAGTTCGTATCACATAATAAACGGACTCCCGAAGATTAGCGCAGATTAACATTATTAAAGACACCTATACATTTTGATGAAAGATTAGTTGAAATCTTGATGACGCTGTTTGCGAATATACGCCAAATGTGTTGCAACTGTAAGATCGAAAAAGTATCTCTGCGGATTTGTATTTTGCTCTGGTCAGACAAAATTTTATGTGCACTGATTTTGATGGATATTTCGATTTTTTCAACGATTACGTATAAGAAATTACTATATTAAAATGGATATTTGTACCCTGTAGGTTTGCCCGGAACAGGATTTAATGTTAATATGTCCATTATAAAATTGTAACAGCTAACCAATAGGAATTTTAAAATGTTTGTGGATAGCGGAGTATTTAACTGGGTTATTTTACCCCTATTAATTTATATCGCCCGAATTACCGATGTCACCTTAGGCACAATGCGTATTATATCTCTGTCGCGGGGATTACGTAAAATAGCGCCTATTCTCGGTTTTTTTGAAATGATTATCTGGCTGCTGGCTATCCGCCAGATATTTAATCACCTGAATAATCCGGCCTGCTACCTCGCCTTTGCCGGTGGTTTTGCTACCGGCGTTTACACAGGTATGTACATCGAGCACAAAATGGCTATGGGCTTAAGACTCATACGCATTATAACACGGTATGATTCTTCAAATCTGATCCGCATTCTCCGTGAAGAGGGATACGGACTTACCATAATTGATGCTGAGGGCAATCAGGGACAAGTAAAAATAATTTTTACTCTGGTAAAGCGTCGTGATCTTCCCAGAGTATTAAATTACGTTCGTGAAAATAATCCAAATGCTTTTTACACAGTAGAAGATGTTCGCAGCGCGGCACAGGGTATCTTCCCAACCAATGGTATTCAAAATTCATTATGGAGCAATTTTCTAAGATATGAAAAAAAAGCTAAATGAGTTAAAGAAACTGTCTATACTAAAATAATAATATAAATAGTATGAGAGTAGGTTATGAATAAAACGAACAAAAACAATCCTAAATCCAAACTGAAGGATTTGCAAACAATAATAACCGAACCGCTTGAGTCGGATGTTAAATCAATTGGACAGCAATATGCCAGGCATTTAAAACTGTCCATGGCTAAGGATGAATATTCGGCTACTAAAAATGATAAGTTTAAAAGCCTGGTTTATACGGTAAGAGACAGACTTTTTGAAAAATGGATCAATACGCAGCAATCCTACTACCACAATGATGTTAAACGTGTTTATTATCTTTCCATGGAATATATGATGGGACGTATGCTCGGGAATGCTATGATTAATCTTGGTCTTGAAAACACCTTTCACCAAGCTTTGCAGGAATTGGGTATTCGTATGGAAGAACTGCAAAATTTAGAATTTGATGCTGGATTGGGTAACGGCGGTCTTGGCCGGTTGGCCGCTTGCTTTCTGGACTCCATGGCAACACTGCAATTGCCCGCCTATGGTTATGGTATCCGTTATGAATATGGAATATTCACTCAAAAATTTAAGGATGGCTGGCAAATTGAGACACCGGATCATTGGCTGCGCTACGGTAATCCTTGGGAAATTGAAAGACCGGAATATATTTATAAAATAAATTTTTACGGCGATGTACAAACCATTCGGATTGGCGGTGAAATGAAACATGAATGGATTGATACCGAAGAAATCATCGCTATTGCTTACGATACCCCAGTGCCTGGCTATCACAATGACACAGTAAATAATTTCCGCTTATGGTCGGCAAAATCCACACGGGAATTTAATCTGGAATTCTTTAATTCTGGTGATTATGAAAAAGCCGTGGAAGATAAAATATCATCCGAGGTGATATCAAAAGTATTGTATCCAAGAGATGATTTTGTTGAAGGTCGGGAACTTCGCTTGAAACAGGAATATTTTTTAGTTTCCGCAACCCTGCAAGATATTATCCGGCGATTTAAAAAAATATATCATAATGAATTTAGATTACTACCGGAAAAAGTAGCAATTCAATTAAATGATACGCATCCTACCTTAGCTATTCCGGAACTAATGCGCATACTTATTGATCTGGAAGGTTTAAATTGGGATGAGGCATGGGAAATATCTCAGAAAACATTTGGTTATACCAATCATACGGTTCTGCCGGAAGCGCTGGAAACCTGGCGTATTGCTTTACTTGAGAAAATGCTGCCAAGGCACATGCAAATTATTTATGATATAAATGCCCGGTTTCTAAAACAGATTACAGAAAAATTTCCGAACGATACAGCTAAATTGCGTCGGATGTCTATCATTGAAGAATCACAGGAAAAACGAATCCGCATGGCCAATCTTGCCATCATTGGCAGTCATTCGGTTAATGGCGTCGCTAAGTTACATACCAATATTTTAAAGACGGATCTATTCAGAGATTTTTATGAAATTTATCCGGAACGTTTCAATAATAAAACCAATGGTATCACACAGCGGCGCTGGTTAAGACTAGCTAATCCTCTACTCTCCAATTTAATAACTGAAACCATTGGAGATAAATGGATTACAGAATTAACTGAACTAAAAAAACTGGAAAATTTTGCAGACGACACAAAATTCCAGGAACAATGGCAGGAAATTAAGTATAAAAATAAAAAGCACTTAAGTCAGTGTATTCATAAACACCTGGGTATTGAACTAAATCCGGAATCGATGTTTGCATCTCAAATAAAACGCATTCACGAATATAAACGTCAACTGTTGAATGCTTTGTATATTATCACACTATTCAATCGACTCAAATCCGATCAGGAATTTGATATGCCTGCCAGAACAGTTATATTTGCCGGTAAAGCGGCGCCTGCTTATACAATGGCAAAATTAATTATTAAACTGATAAATTCAATCGCAAAAAAGATTAATAATGATCCGGAGGTAAATGATCGGTTGAGTGTGATTTTCATGCCAAATTATTCGGTTAGCCAGGCTCAAATGATTATTCCTGCAACAGATTTATCAGAACAGATATCTACCGCCGGA
The DNA here is from genome assembly GCA_016928315.1 of Calditrichaceae bacterium. Lineage (GTDB taxonomy): Bacteria > Calditrichota > Calditrichia > Calditrichales > Calditrichaceae > JAFGKZ01. The sequence goes on along the minus strand of JAFGKZ010000050.1, from coordinate 2,278 downwards.
ATGGAAGCATCGGGCACCGGCAATATGAAACTTTCTTTAAACGGCGCTTTAACAATTGGCACTCTGGATGGCGCCAATGTTGAAATTATTGAGCAAGTTGGGAAAGAAAATATCTTTATTTTTGGTTTAAAAGCAGATGAAGTACATTCATTTCGCGCAATTGGATACAATCCGCAGCAGTATTACGAGCAAAATACAGAATTGAAAGCCGCCATCGATATGATTGCCGATGGCTATTTTTCCGAGGGACAGCGCGATTTATACAAACCATTACTCGATAGTCTGCTGCATAATGATTATTTTATGGTATTGGCAGATTATCAATCCTATGTTGATACCCAATCAAAGGTGAATGAGCTGTATCTTAATAAGCGGGAATGGATTAAAAAATCCATAATTAATTCCGCAAATATGGGCAAATTTTCCAGCGACCGGACAATTCAGCAATATGCCGAAGACATTTGGAAAGTTAAACCGCTAAAAATATAAAATGATAGTGGTCTGAATTCCGAACCAATAAGGAATGAAGGGTTTTGTATTTTTGCATGATTAATGGATAATGAAGATTATTAAAAACCAAGGGGAGTTGATACATAATGAAGTTTAGTACGGCATTACGCCAAAATACACGCCGACGAATAGAGAAACTGGAAACGGCAGATATTGTCATTGGGATTCCATGCTTTAATAATGATAATACATTGAGTCATGTGGTAAAAACTGTGGAACATGGCCTAGCTTTGCATTACCCGGATAGACGAGCGGTTGTCTTTGTCGCTGACGGCGGCTCCGTGGATGATTCCAGGGAAGAAGGCGAAGGATTGGAACGCAGCCCCTGGATTGAACGTATCGTTTCCATTTATCGCGGCATTCCCGGTAAAGGCACGGCAGTCCGGGCTATTTTTGAAGCTGCCAGCCTGCTTAACGCCAAAGCAACCTTACTATTTGATTCCGACCTGCGATCCATAACAACAGACTGGATTAAAAATATGGTGGATGCCATCTTAAATGATGGCGTGGATTTTATTGCACCCTACTACACACGATTTAAGTATGACGGCACCATTACAAATAATATCGTTTATAATTTGACACGGGCGTTATACGGTTACCAGGTTCGTCAACCCATTGGCGGTGATTTTGCATTTTCCCTGCCGCTGATAAAAAAATATCTGCCTGCAGAAGAATGGGAAAGCGATGTGGCTCGTTTCGGCATCGATATCTGGTTAACAACTACCGCCATGGTTAACAAAGCCAGAATGGCTCAGGCAAATCTCGGCGTTAAAATTCATGATGTTAAAGATCCGGCAGAAGCATTGGGCCCCATGTTCAGACAGGTGGTATCAACCCTACTGGAACTGATGGAACAACATGAAAATATCTGGAAGCATGTAAAAGGTAGTATGCCTGTGCCACGCGTTGGACCGGACTTGCATATTGAGCCCAAACCGTTTGAGATTAATGTTGACAAACTGATTAATGATTTTAGAATTGGCTACAGCAACTGGAAAGAAATATGGCAAAAAATAATTGCCCCGGATAATTTTAAAGAAATTGAAGCATTGACAAAAAAGGATAAAGCGGACTTCTTTCTTGAGATTGATATATGGGCTAAGACATTGTACGACCTGGCGGCAGCTTATCATCACTGGCAGGGCAACCGACAACTGATGGTGAGTCTGATGACGCCGCTGTACTTTGCCCGTGTTGCGTCATTTGTAAACCGCACAAAAAATATGTCTAATGAACAGGCAGAAACTGTGGTTGAACTACAAGCCGAAGTTTTCGAAAAACAAAAAGACTATCTGATTAAACGCTGGGATGAAAATGTAGATTATTATCATTAATGCAGCATACATGGAAATGTTAACATAGAGTCAGTTAACTGGTTATCCGGAAATTTTTGGGAGGTTAATTGAAAAATCAACACAGCCTTAAATCGGCTGTATCTGCAATAAATGCTCTTTACGATTCAATATTGAATGTATATAATACTGAATTTGCAAGAATTACTGAGTCCGCTGAGAAACTTTCTCAGCAAATCACTCAACAGAAAAATAAGGCTGATCACTTTCTGGTTTTTGACAGTTTGTCCGCATATCAAACAGATCATATACAATGGCTTGAAGATAAAGTAGATCAACTATCTGATGCTGATGATACCGTTAATTACTGGAAAGAATCACTGCATGGTTTGGAAAAATCTATAACCCGGATAAATAATTTAGTAAATGAGTCTTTTAATGATTCAATTTTTCAAAGAACAGCTGAAGATAGT
>JAFGKZ010000049.1 GCA_016928315.1 Calditrichaceae bacterium | reverse complement strand
GCATCATAAAATATCCAGGCAGCGTCTTCATCTCCGTTTGTCAATACAGATACATCTTCCCAGCCAATACCAAATTGATGCAAATATTTATAGATCATCTCATAATACTGTTGTGTTTTAGTGGTAGGAAGTGTGTGTGTATAACCCACTTCGTTTTCCATTGACCGAAGTTGATTCAAAACTACAGGATTGTTATAATCATTTTCGCTAATCAGATATCCATTTCTTTCCAGCGGAGCGCCATCCCATTTGCCACCTTTTAGCGCTTCATCATATACCTTCGACCAGTACTTAATTGGTTCCCAGTTTTCGTCACCGAATGCCCGCATTTTTATATCTTCATCTTCGCCCTTGCCATCATAAATAAAATGGGATGAGAGCAAAGCTGCGTCCAGGGCAAAAAATATGGCCGCACGCCAGTAAGATTTGGCATAGAGCTCACCCAGACCGGGAACAGCCGCGGACATTAAGGCGGCATGGATGCCTCTTTTTTTAGAAAACGCTTGCGAACCGGCGCCTATACTATCTTCTATCTGATGCATCAGATTAAATTTTTCAAGATTAAAATCCACGACACGCTTATTTTTAGTATTTTGTGATTTATTCCCTTCTTTTTCCGACGCATTTAAAATACTTACAAGTAATGATAAAATTATGAGTAAACGCATTAAAACCACCTAAAGTAATTTTAACTTCAATATATTTATGATATGAAAATTATTTGATATTTATTCTCAATACAATACCTAAACCTATACCTAAAATCTCAAATTCTTCATGATCAATTTCGGATTTAACATTTTCCCCATCCGTTCTCTTATATCAAATTCGTATAAGGCTCCAAAATAGAAACGGATATCTTTAGGATATTCAATCATCCTATCACGGGAACTGTCAAAATTTTTCGCCTTATCCAGCGGATAGGCCGCTTCGACAAAAAAGTTGGTCGGAAACAGATGATACGAAAATGAACCCAGTCTCAATTGCACCCCTATGTCTTTCTTAAAATCGGTAAAATCAAAATCATCCGGATTCCAGGCATTGCCGTAATCAAAAAACAGACCGAAATACAATTTGTCAAAATACATGTGTCCCAAACGGGCGTCAATATTCTGCCAAATCGGGAACCGGTAGGTAATGGTCCCGATAGCCTGCTGACGGCCTTCAATACTAAAGAAAGAATAACCCCGCATGCCCAACAATCCACCGGCATAAAAATTAAAAAAACTGTCCACCTTACGGTCGATGTAACCGCCGCGTAAACGCAGACTTATCGCATGATCTTTTAGCCAAGGCACTTTAATATATTCTTCCCAGTCCAGAACCAGCTGATGATAATAATAGTCTTTATAGATCTCCAATCCTAAAACACGATCCGTTGCAAAATCATCAAGGAATTTATTCATTTCGTATGAATATTTTAAAAATACATATCGTCCGTCCGAAGGATTTATTTCATTATTCTTATTTAACTTAATCATGTCGGCAATAACAGAAAATTCACCGGCAAATCCTTTAAGATAATTATAACGGATGGTCGGGCTGTACACCCATCCTTCAGCCTCTGTATAAGCTTTGGCTGGATCCAGATTGGCGCTATACCTTCTATAAACAACTGCGCTCTTTAGATCAATATCCGGCACTAATTTAACGAGTCGTCCCTGAAATCCAAATCTCGCTTCGGTAAGATTAAAATTGACATTTCGTTTAAAATTCCAGTAGACATTTTCCCCTCTTCGTTCTCTGGTTACATCCGTTATATTTGCGGATATATTATATAATTCAAGGAACAATGTGGGATTAAACTCACGTACCTCGAATAAACTATAAAGATCATAGTCCAGATCACTATTCACTGCTGCGCCGCCGATTAACAGATACTTATTTAGAACATCACCAGTGAGCAGATAGATGCCCGGCTTAATCGTTCCATAATCGATTAGTATCCTTGGTAAAATATGTAAAGGTGTAAAGCTTTGTTTATAAGGTTTAATTTCCGGTTCATTTAAATTAGAATCATCAAAATTCTTTTCCGGGATTGATGCGATATATTCAGGATCATAAACGGCTACATTTTTATCGACGGGCATTGGGGTATCAATTTTATATATTTTATACCCAATGCTGTCATAGCAGGCATAGACCAGTTCGCCTTTATTGTTAACCGCAGGCATCATGGCGCCGCCGGTAACATTAGTCAATAAATCCGTCTCACCGGTATCCATATTTCTGCGATAAATATTGTAAATTCCGGTGGTACTGGCAGCATAGTAAAGATAGGGTGAGTCCGGCTGAAAATACGGGTAACGAAGTTCTTCTTCAGCCTTCAAAAACATCCTGAAAGATTTTGTTTTAAAATCGTACACGCCCAGATTACGGCCATATTCTGTGGCCGTATCAAAAACGATACTGGAATCATTGTTCGACCAGCGGGGATGATAAATCTGCCGGCTATCGTCAGAAGGAAGCAGTTGTTCTACCCAGCCGCCTTTTATTATAACCTCCCGGTAATTGATATCTTCAGCTTGGGATTTATTGGAAAGTAATCCATTTTCTATATCGAAATAGTATTTTTTTGAAAAATCCCTTTCCGGTTTCTCAGGAAGATGATAAACATTAAGCTGATGCATGCCATTAGTTTCAGTGACAAAGCATATCTTCTTCCCGTCACTATTGAAATCCGGATTGCTTCCCCGCAATCCTTTGGTTAACCGGATTTCTTTTTCTTTTTCTGTATCATATAAATAAAGATCTTTAAATGTAGATCCATTTTTTTCATATGTTTCTTGTTTCGCATAAACGATATATCTTCCGTCTGGCGACCAGCTTAATGAAGAAGCGATACGCCCTGTTAAAACTTTTTTCTTATTTGAGTTCCGGTCATAAAGAATCAGTTTATTAGTACTAAAGTAATCTTCACCTTGGTTGGAAACATAAGCTATTTTATAGTCGTCCGGCGACCAGACCGGATAAATATTTGCTGTGCCCTCAAGTTCGACAGGATTACCTTTAACTAAATTTTGGCGAATTGTATGGGTACGGGCTGTGTAAACTGCTTTTAAAGAGTCGACCCAATCATTATACAAAACTTCACCAACTACGCCGGCTGCTTTTTGCATGACACCGTTAAAAGTAAAGGAACTCCACTTGGAGGACGTATCCGTAATTCGTTCCAGTATTTTTTCACCAAACCGATTGGTCAAATAATTGACGAAGGAAAATCCAAGATTATAGGCCGATTCATTGCCATGGCTGTCTTTTCCAAAAACGCCCATAGAATTATAAGTGAGCATTTGATTATTTAATATCCGATCACGGAGAATCATTTCCCGGTGCGGATCACGATAATCAAAGCGTCCGCCATCCACCTGATGCTGAGCCACGCCTTCGGCAAACCAGACCGGAATGGATATCGAACTGATTGGATAAGAAACTACCGTATTGGGAAAACCACGTACCACATCTCTGCGACGTTCCTTTTCATATCCGAAAACCTGCAGAAAGCCGTATGGAAAATATAGGTTCGATTTCACCATCTTCTGAATCGAAATCATATGGGCATATTCATGGGTTACCACATCACGCAGCCAGTTTTTTGTGCCGCGCATAATGTAATCCAGGTTGGACGCCCAGATTTCTACTTTATCGTCAAAAAAGTATGCTCCACCATTACTGTAGTCATCCGTGTCCTTGATAATAAAATGAACTTTACCTTTTGGATGATAATCGTATAATTCGGTTAAAAGGGGATGTATTTCTTCAGCAATCTTACCAATAGTAATTGCGGATCGCTTGGTACCCTGATGAAAATGAATAACAAAATTTTTCGTTTCAAACGATTGCCATTTTAATTCCGGATGGTTGTATTCCTCGAATTGGCCAAAACCAGGAACTGTTAAAATGATTAAGATTAGAATTAGGATTACAGCAAAAACCTGGTCTGTTGCCGGGATTAAGAATTTGAATCTATTCATAATTTATTAGTGGATTACCATTATCTTAATTAACTGTCTTTCTGTTTTAGATTGGAATTTTGCTTCCACCTGACAAATGTAAACGCCGGAGGCTATCTCGGATACATTCCATGGGATTTCATTATCCGTCTGTCCAAATCCCGGCCCATCAAATTCATCAACCAGCGCGCCCGCTGCATCCAGAATGCGTATTTTTACGGAAGCCGGTTCATTAAGATAATAACGGATATTGGTAAATTCACCCTTATTAGGGTTGGGATAATTATAAACTTTTTTAGGCGGCATCAAAGCTTTGCCAATGGATTGATAAACCTTATAACCATCAATAAAAGCAAGATTGGATGAATTATAATTAGCTTGCAGCCAGATGTTGTTTTCAGAATTGTATGGCGCTTCTAACTGCCAGGCATAAACATTTCCGCTGTCTGTAATCGCTGCTAACTCCAGCTCTTCATCAGCATCTAACTGAATGACCATCGAATTTACCGACAAACTCCCGCCGGTTGATAACTGATATTCGGCAACCGGTTCCCCGCTAATTGAATACGTAAATATTTGACCGTTCTTTGTTGAGACAATTAAATCAAGCAGACCGTCACTATTTGCATCCAGCGCCAATGGGGTTCCGGCAAGTGAATCAGTTATAATAAATTTTGGCCTGATCGGGAAACCGCTAACAGGAAATCCTTCCACACTATAGGCATAGATGCCGTCCTTCAGAGTAAACACGATATCAGGCACATTATTACCGTCCATGTCGGCAAGAATGAATTGTGATGTTAAATCGGATTCGATTTGGAAACTTGAAAATATACTTCCATTATAATTACGCACAAAAAATAATTTATCAATACTGGAATAAGCAATTAAATCAAAAGCATTTTCTATATTTAGGTGAGCAAGAGCAGCGAAAGATATATCACTTATACTTTCTGGAAGTTCTCCACCGGGCCTGATAACGACATCATTTATCTGGAAAGATGAAGACACCGAATCTATTAATTGACCAGAAAGATTCAATTCATATATTTTATTATTCACACAGGGAATATAAAGAGCATTCCCTTCCATAACAGCAGGACCTGTCGCTTCATTAGGCAGTGTAGTTTCAAATATAACATTTGCAAATCCTGAAGTACCATCACCGACCAAGTCGAGCCCTTTTAAGATATTTCCTGAAGAAATAACCAGTTGTTCTGCCTGCTCATCACCTGTTGAGTCAACCAGTACTAGGCTGGAATAATTTCCAATATGATCGAGGTTGCCGATTAAGAAATTATCATCATATAATCCTGTAGGCTGTTCTCCATTATTTTGAATAGCAAAAATATCGCCCAGGGAATTGAGGGCAAAAACAAAGTCATGATTGCAGTCTTCCAGTGTGCCGGCAATTGTGCTTAATAATGTTGCGCTGCTATCAAATAATGCAAATGGGTAACCCGGTTCAAAAAAATCACGTTTATAATCAAAGGTCATTACATTGGATGTATTTGAACTGAAATTTTCAAGAGTGATATAGGACCGGGCATTATTTAAATTAGACCGCGTATTAGGAGCTGTATTAGTTGAAAATTTATTTTCATAAAGCTCAAAATATTTCAGATCTTTCGGACGATTACTGAACCAGAAATC